>CAXGOD010000010.1:0-14318 GCA_964011245.1 uncultured Bacteriovoracaceae bacterium
AATTCTTCAGAAGAAGTTGAGCTATAATATTTATCTAGCAAATTCTTTTGAGCAACTTCATTTCGAATATATGGTCCAACTTCATTAGAGTGATCCTTTGCAGAGTTTAATACTTCAATTGGAATTAACTCTTTTATCTCTTCAGGTGTTGCCTTTCTCATTTTAGCTTTTTCTTCTTGAGAAATTGCTTGAGAAACTATTGAGATCAACATTATAATAAAAAGTGTTATTATTTTAATCATAAACTTCCATCCTAATTCATTATTAGATCTTATCGGTCAAATAATAAAAACCATGAGTTGAGCTACCTCAAGTGAAGCCAAACTATTGAACTTAGGATTCTCGCTAGTGAGCAAAGTACAAATCAACGGGCACACTTTAAATGATTAACCCTACTCCATTGCGTAGGAGAGCCTTGATTCTTTGGCAATTCTCGTAATTATTCACTGTAAGTGGTTAAAATATTGCCTCTCTAAACAAATTCAATTTCATCATCAAAATAATGTTTTAAAATTGTAATCTACTGAAAATATTAGGTTATTAGCAAAAAAGAATACTTTTGAATGTGAAGAAATCCTTAGCACATGTTCAGTGTTAAACTTATTGTATGCAAAAATACTTAATGACACTTTTATTCACTCTACTTCTTTCTGCTTGCGAGATGCCTATTGAAGAAGAGGCTTTGGTAGATAACAAAGAAGGAGACAATACAAATAGCACACTTCCCGTTGATGACTTTATTGACTTCTCAGAAGATGAACATCATCAAACAATCAAAAAGAGATTTTATTGGAATCAGGCTAACCTGCCTATACGTTTGACAACCTCTCATGAACTAGACCCATCATACAGAAAAGTAATCAATGATATGGCCAGAAAATGGGAAGCAGCAGCTGGTTTAGACCTCATAAAAACAGGTAAACTAAAAAAGAATGTTGAATATTCGAAACTAGAAAGCTATCTAACAGAGAATGATGACTTTGGAATTTACGTAGCTTTTAAACCGGTTGAAGGTATATCAAGTCGCTCACTGGCTGTTACACAAGTAATTGTAAAAGAGGTATCTAGAACAAAAGACACTATCAATTATGAGATACAACATGGTGATATAGTTTTTAACAAATATGACTTTGATTTTTCAATTCATCATGCTGCCAACACGTTCGACTTTGGCTCTGTCATTCTCCATGAGTTAGGCCACCTAATAGGACTTTTAGAACATAGAGATACAAAAGATTCTGTAATGTATCCAACAATTACTGAAGAAGAAGTTGTGAATGAACTCTTTAAATCGGACATGGACTATATTAGATCTCTATATAGTGGTCATTCTAGAACCAATAAACATTACTCTATTGATGAGTCTTACATTCCCTCTGATGGCGAACTTTTTAGAATAGTTATCGAGCATAAGGTTGACGGCACACATACAGAAACCTTCACACCTTTATAAAAATAAATTATGTTTCTTTCATAACTAAGGATTAATTATCTCACTTAGCTTTCTATATGGACTTAAATAGCAATTATTGTTTTTAGTGAAAATACTTTGTACAATACAATAATCATTCATTAAATCTTTAGAATTAAAAGGAGCAATAGACCTTAATTAGTTATACCGAAGTAAATAATAATCATGCATCCACTTCAGTAAAGTTGGACTATTTACTTGGGAAGCATGCTTAGCAAAAGTTAAACAACTCTCTCTGGTCTGTCTCCCCCATTCGTTAATTTTTACCACACAGTTAGCGAAACTAGGTCGGTTTGGATTGAACCCTTCGATACCAACAACTGTAACCCAATGCAGACTCGTCGTCTTAGGAGTTCTGTTTATAAGAACTATAACAGGAGAGATTCTCTTTTTCGTTTTTGGGTTCTTCCAGTATCCCTTTCCGGAATTAAGATGATTATAAATAGCTTTAATAAAGTATGCGTTCGTTCTTGGATGAGACATAGACCAATGCCCGTTAACACAATCATTTCCCTGATTTGAAAAGAATCGGTTTAAACCACGAAGCATAGTATCGTAGCGAACGCCCGGGTTAATATCATCGAAGTATTTTTTCGCTACAGAACTAGGACTAACAAAATATTTTTTACAATAAGCATTATGAACGTTCACTGCAGCCGTTGCCCCACAATAACTTTCTGTTCTTCCCGTGGGAATAGAGCTACTCCCTGTAAGATATCTTAGTACTGTTCATGTTCTACTAGGAACGAAAGTAGACTTAATTTGTTTATATGAAACAGTTCCATCTAGACATTTGTATACCACTGGCTTTATTCGAGAGCCGGAATTAAACTCAACTCTTTTATTACAAGTTTTCCCCCAAGATGCTTGAGACATAATAAGAACAAACAGTCCGATGTATTTCATATAACTTCTCCTTTACAGAATAAACATATGTCAAAGTGATGTTTTTTTTGAAAAAAAATTCGGACATTGAAATAATAACCTGCTATAAGCAGTTGAAATATGGTTAATATGAATTATTGCTTATTAGAAATTGCCTAGAATTCACCTGAAATGACTCTAGCAGCTCTTCTTTGTTCACGTTCTTGTTTACGGCTTTCTCTAGCTTGTTCACGCTCTTCCCTATATGCAGACTTATCACTTTCCCTATCAGCCCTAAAAGCAGACCGGTCACTTTGCCTATCACTTCTATATTCGTCTCTAAGTTTTTGTCTATCTTCTCTGTAGGCACTTCGTGATTCATAACCATCATTCTGATATGAATCTTTCATTTCAGCTTTTTGACTTTTATAAGATTCTCTATCTGACTTTCTCTCAGCTCTATATGCTTGTCTGTCTGACTTGCGTTCTTCTCTTTTAGCCTGTTTATCAGCTTGACGCTCTTGCTTATACTCTTTTCTAGCTTGGCTTCGCTTTCCACCTCTTCTGGCCTGCGCGTAAGGAATCGATGCAATAAATAATACAGCTAAAACAAATGACGTTTTCATAAAGTCTCCTTCAACTTAATACTTTACGGTAAAAACTAGGTTTTACTTAAGATTTTCGTAGTAACAGGACCTTAGAGGTATTACTTCTTTTGTTCATTTGAATTTATGCCCATTAATTTGGACACGAGCTAAAGATGCTCTTGTAGTTTTACCCTAATATCATCAGGAATTGGAGCGGACTTATTAGTTTCATAGTTAAAATGGATCATGACAAGGCTACACTTAGCAATGATTTTTCCCTGTTGGTGAGCCTCGTGGATAACATTTAAAGATGAATTTCCAATTTTCTCAATTCTAGTTTTTACTTCAACTTCGAATTGATATTCACCCTGAGCAAGATAATCAATCTCCATATGCGCCAAGATCATATTCCATTTAGCAATATTGAGGTCAGGTACAAAGATCTTAAAGATTGAATTCCTAGCACCTTCAAACCAGCTGAGATAAGCAATATTATTGATATGGCCTAAAGCATCTGTCTCACAAAATCGGGGGGTTATTTTCTCAATAAACATAGTTCTAATATACGCTTCAGTTTGAGAGCTGTAAAATGCCTAAGTTCTTCACACACCACAGAAACATTACACCTCTTAGTTATAATTGCTCTAGTGATTATATAATAAGTTCATGAAGTCATAGGGCTTTTTTATAAACCAAAATCCTATTCATTCCCCCATCAGGAGTCACTATTAACCTCAGGCGCTTTGCTTTATTTTCTTTTTGCACATTTAATAAAATTTTATTACCAGCGTAGGCCTTCACATTAGTTTCAGGGACCAATTCTTCCCAATCTTCATTTAGTAGATAATCGACTTTAACTGCGACAGGGTTATTATTAACAAAATGAGTAAAGTCCAAAATAAGACTTCCTACATCAATTGCTTCCGCTAAATCAAAAACCAGTTCTTCAAAGTGTCCAGGTTTACGGCTTCTTTTAGACTCAAGCCCATCAAACATATGAATTGCTCTATAGGGAGATAAGACTTGTTTTGCCGGTGCATAGTGTTCATCGGTTGCAGATATAACTTTTGCTCCATAGGCAAGTGATGCAAAGTTTGAAAAACTATTCGTATTGAAAACTTCTAAATGTTCTGTTTCAATTGACATGGGCTTTGTCGTTTCTTCAATTACATCTTTATAAATTTCACATATTGCATACTTTTCCATTTTAAAGTTCTTTTTATCAGGCTCTGGTAAATCTTTAAATAATCCAAGCCTAGAGAACCCTCCATCGGGATAAATGCGAACTAAGACTTGTTTCCACTTACTTGTTGAGACCGGTAATTTGATTCTTTTTATTGCATGCCCATCCATATGCGTCTTTGACACAAGGGTACTAAAAGAATCATCTTCACCAGCTCTGCCCAATATCTCTACAAACTGAACTTGGTTTCCAAAATGATACTTAGTTGAAAGAGAAACATAGTTTATTTCAGATGCTTCTTTTAATTCTATTAACATGTCATCTGATTCTCTTTCGTTATGTCTTGCTGATTCCCAACTATCCATAATCTTACCCTGATTACCAAAGAGTTTTGGATCGAAGACAGGTTCGTTTGGACTCAAAAGATTTTCAGCTCTAGCAAATTTTTGGTTACTTGTTTTTAAAACTTTTGCAGTTGTCGCCAAATTAAACTTTGAAAGTGGATCAAATGATCCTTTATCTATAATTGCTTCTGGCAGGCCTGGAGCAAATGCATCAAAAATTAGCTTTTTATAACCTATATTAACTATCTCTTCCGCCTTAATATTAGTAAGATCAAACTTACTATCAAACTTAGAATAATCAATACCTGAAATATTTAATTCTTTTAAAACTTCTTGAGTCATAAGAGAGTTTAAAATCACACCATTCAATTCAGCATTGCAAACAATACTTAATCCTAAGTGCTTATCTGGCCCAGCAAAACAATAAAGGTATATTGCTCTAAAGCCATCATTAGCTCCTTGATGAAGCATAAACTTATTATCCCCTGCTTCAACAATAAAAACTCCAAGCCCCATATCAGCCCCCATAAAGTCCTGACAACCTCGGTCAGTTCCATGGAGCATTTGGACAGCAGTATCATGGGAAATTCCACCAGATCCACTGAGTTTTTCAAAAGCAAGAGTCATATGTCTCAAAAACTGTAGAAGTTCAAAGCTATTTCCCATCATGCCAGCAGCAAAGCTTGGAAACATCTTAAACCCGTCAATTATTTTTTCACCACTTTGGTTATAACCAAAGGCAAAACGCTCTTCTAATTCAGACTTCTGTTTAAAACTTGAACTCTTAAGATTTAACTTTTCAAAAAAGGTTTTCGAAACTTCATGAATTGATTCTTTGCTTATCTTTTCAATTAAATATTCAAGAACTAAGAATCCTCCACCTGAATACTTGAAGACTTTACCAGGTTCGTTGATAATATCCACCTTTGGATAGTCATATTCAGAGTTGCCATTTAGAAATTCTAAAATATTTGGCATTTCTTTGGAACTTGGAACTCCATTCACATAGTGCATATTGAGTGCACAATGCCCCATTAAGTGTTTTATAAGAACCTTATTAGTCCATTCACTATTAATTGATGACTCTAATCTAAATTCTAAATTTAAGTCTTTAAGGATATCATTTACAGGAGTATCAATTGATATTCCCTGAGACTTAAAGAAGTCTATAGAAAGTGCACTTGCCAAAGTTTTTGATAATGAGGCTATTTCAAACAAAGAGTCTTGAGTTACTGGAGCCTTTTCTTTACGAGCTTCTCCAAAACATAATGTTTGAATTTGGTTATCTCCACTTGAGATAGAAAGTTGCAGGCCAGTGACATCAGCATCATTAAAGAGTTTATTTAACTTTTTTTTTAGAGCGTTAAAGGGATGTGCTGTAACTCTTTTCAGAGTGATTTCCTTTAAAGCGGTCTTAGCATTTTTAACTTCTTGATCTTTTGTATTATTAAGTCTTTGAATTAAAGCTTCTTTTAATTCAGATGCTGATTTACCCTTAGCACTAATTAAAAACTTTACTCCAAATTTGTCTAAATATTCTTGTCCAAGACTTAGTAACTCATTTTTAACCGAGTCATCTTCGCTTGATACCTTTTTTTGCTCTGACTTTGCCATGGCATCAAGATTTTTTGCTGACTCTCCAATATTCCCATGAAAGCTGGCTGCTTGAATAATATTTTGCATATCAAAATTCATGATCGATTTTTCTATAGCATCCTCATCGATCACAAGATTTTTCGCCATTTCATTTGCAAACTGATCACTTGCGCACATTTCAAAATAATAATGGTACTTATCCACATATTCAGAAAGCTTATATTTCTTTGGATCAGCTTCAACAATCTTTGCCCAAGGGTCTTCAGCATCTCTAATGGAATCTATAGTAAATGGAATAAGAAGTTCTGTTGCAAATTCTACTGGATCTACGTCAGTCATTAACTTTAACATAAGCTTCATTGCAACTGGATACCATTTAGCATTTGCTTCAGTGTATTTTACCTGAACAATCTTTTTATCATCAGAAAGATCACGGCGAATAAAATTCATTTCTTCGTGAGCAATTCTAATAAATTCCTCTACCGTAAAACGTCCATGGTATAACTCATGCCATACTTCCCAGCGAGATCTTTCGGCTGTGGCCAAGTCATCCATAACTCTTACTGGAACGCCATTGATTTGCGATGGAAGTGCAACACAGCCATTCCCCGTTAGCCAGTCAGTAATATATTGAAGAGATTGAAAAACATTATAACGAATTTCATCAGGGTGATTATTAGCAATAAATGTAGACTCTTTAATATCCGCCACAATTAAAGACCTTGGATACATTTCATCTTGAAGATCAAGTCCTTGTATATCTTGGGCCTTAACAAACTCCCAAATTTCTTTTTGATAAGTTTCATTTAAAAGCCCATCAATAAGTGCCTTAAGCTTTGATTCATTACCTTTAAGGTAGAACTTCCAAGACTCAACTATCGCCATTCCAATTCTAACAAAGTCAGGATGGGCCACCCAATAGCCAGATAAATCACGTTTCATCTGCGTAATAACATCCCTAAAGAAACCTTTGATTGTTATTTGAAAAGAATCTGTCTGCAGATCATTGGTAATAGGAAGAATACCGTACATTCCACCAATTTTAATTCCTCCACGCTCACCTACAACATTAGCAAGTAAGTCATGTGAGGCCTTAATATATTTAATAACAATGTCTGGATCTGCCTTAACTGGGATTCTATAATTTCCATCCTCTTTAAATAATCTTGCAGTAGAGCCTAAATAGTCATGCCAGCCTAAAGAAGCCCCTGCAAAGTATGGATAAAGTTCATCCATTATTTCATTTACGCGGAAAACAGCTCTAGGATTTTCTAAAACAATAACTAAGCGAACGGTACCAAGTTTATACTCCGCATGCTTTTTTTGAATTAGCTTCTCAGCTTTTTCAATCATATTTTTGATATAACGAGCTTCTTCTTCATTTTCTAGTTTTGGTACATAGAAAACCAAAGCTTCTGGATTATGAAAGTTCTTATAAATATGTAGGGCAAAGTCATATAAGTGTAATGGAATTGGATTCTTTCTATAAAAAAGAAATGAACATGGAAGAGCTAGCCCCGGAAATCTTTTGATTGGAAAAGAGAGCTTGTCTGACTCTAACGCATAAGACTTATTCCTTCGCTCATCATGAAACTCAATAGTCTTATCTAAACAGCCAGTTAAATTAACACTGGCACTTATAAGGTCTCGACGAAGAGGGGTTTTAGAGTCCTCGTCATCTGCCCCCCATTTAGGAACTCCATCATGGGTTTTTAATATTTCCGTAACGATCTCAGGTTCACCTTTAAGTTTTCTATGAAATGCATTCATGGCATTGATAGAGAGTTTAGCATCATCTGGTGGGCCAAAGAGAGTAACGTGATTTCCTTGAAGGTACCCAGGAATATCCGCTACTTGTTTCGCTTTTTTTGTTTTAGCATAATCAGCTCGAAGTGGTCCAATAACGATTCTGTCATCGGCATCCTTATCCCCTAATATTGTTTTATATTCTTTTGATTCAAAATCATTTTGATATTCTTTATTGAATTCATAATAAGACTTAACACGCTCATCTATAAACTTGCGATCGATAGCTCTTTGATTAAGAACTGTATTTAACTCATCCTTAACTTCATCATACAACGCACATACAAATTTAAATGAATCAGCATTTTCAAGACCTCCACCTGTGCCAACTTCTAGAAGATGGTCTACGCCTTCCACAGGAGTTGCTTCTTTTAGTAAATAGTTTTGAAAATCAGAACTCAAGTAATCTTGATAATATGGAATTTCATTTTTCATTGTCTTGTCCGTTTAGCTTCCTCTATAAGTTGAATATCCAAATGGATTCACTAATAATGGTACGTGATACTTTCTGTCGATATTTGTGATATTAAAGGCAACAGGTGTTTGTAAGAAAAAATACTCTGTATTGGTTTTTTGAAAATACTCTTCAGTGAAAAAATTAATTCTATATTTTCCCTCTTTCTTGTCATTATCAAAAACAAAGCGACCATCATCATTTGTGACACCACTTGCAATCTCTTTCCACTGTGAATCAAAGTACTCTAGAGTTACTTTTACGCCAGCAGCGGGGTTACCTACACTTGTATCTAATATATGAGTACTTATCATTTTAAGTTCCTTACTTGTCTGTGTCTTTGAAAGTGAATTCTAATTTTAACTCTTCACCTTCTCTAATTTCAATTGTTTTTGTTTTAACGCCAAACACTTCATGCCAAGCTTGAATAACATATTTTCCGACAGGAAGATCTTTGATTTCAAAAGCTCCAGCTTTATTTGATACATCAAAAAACGGGTGATCAAAGATGGCCACTTGCACACCCATCCAGGGATGAGCAGAACATTTTGTTTGAAAAGGTAACTCTGGATTTTTAAACTTTCGAGTAATCTTCTGACCTTTTCTTGGCATACTTTTATTAAACTTTCTGTTCTTTTTAGAGAATGATCTAATATTATGATAAATCGGATCACTATTAATATAAGTTACTTTTTGTCCAGCACGAGCCGCAACAACCTTAGGAACATACATACAAGCAACTTGATCGATGAAGACTTCTTCTTCAGGAATATCTGGAAACTTCATCCCTTCATGTCCGCGCATAATTCTAATTAAAGTATTTTTAAGTTTTCCATCATTCACTTGAACTTCGCGAGAAAGGATTTCTCCTTTAAATTGCTTAGCACACGCAGGAGGTAGGCTTAATTCTTTTCCTTTTGGCACAATGCCATCAAAATGAACAACACCTGTTACTGTAACTTTTGGACCATTTTGATCATTAACCATTTGAAAGACTTTTCCATCGTGGTTATGAGAGTGAACAGCTTCTTTTTGGAAGTCTCTTCCACTATTAAAAACAACAGCTGCAAGTATAGCTAAACCTAAAAGAGCAAATCGTTTCGCTCTTGGTGGATTTGTTTCTCTTTTAACAAAGTATTCTCTTATAGCGGCACCTGAAGCACTTAAAAGTAAAAGTATTAACCAATTTAGATCATGTCCATATGTTGAAGGGAAGTGATTACTGATCATTAAGAAAAGAATCGGAAGAGTAAAATATGTATTATGTGTTGATCTATTCTTAGCGTTCTTTCCCCATTCTTGATTTACAGGCTCACCTGCTTTAGAGGCCTCAACCATTTTAACTTGTCTTGGAATAATTCTAACAAAGACATTTGCCGTCATCCATACACCGATCATAGCAGCAACGTGAATATAAGCAGCACGACCACTTAAAGTATTACAAAGAAAATAAGTCATCCCTGCAAACCAAATAAGTGTAAGTGTGTGGCCGATAATTGGTTTTTGAGCTACAGTTTTTCTTTCCCATAAGAAATCATAGAAAAACCATGACCCAAGCATAGCGAATAATCCGATCATTACCCCTTGCCCATAAGTTATTTTTGAAACTGTTGAATCTAAAAGAAAAGTTCCGCCACCGGTATAGAAAATCATTCCGACAAGAGCTACACCTGTAATAAAAGTCCAGTAAGACTCCCACTTAAACCAGTGTAGTACACCTGGAACTTTCGTTGGACCCATTTCAAGCTTTTCAACTTTATAAAATCCACCACCATGAACCATCCATAACTCACCAAGATGACCTTCCGGAGCTCCTTCAACTTTTTTAAATGATCTATCTAACCACATAAAGAAGATTGATGTTCCAATCCAACAGATACCAACTGTAATATGTACCCAACGAACTACAATAAGTAGCCATTCATATAGCCCTTCACTCATATTCTTTCCCTCTAAATTAATTGTATTGAAGGATTAGAGCATAATTAGAGCTATTTATCAAAAGCCCATGCAGCATCGCATCAATCCATAATCTATTGAGATTGCTATAAATTTAAACAATCATGAATAAAGTGCTAAAGTCTGAGCGTGAAAAGATCAGAACTCAAAATACTTTTATTACAAATTCGTAGAGACCCCGCTGTTCGAATGGAAGAGCACTCTAGCTTTGCTCGTTATGCACAACTAGATTTGGATCAAATTGATATTTTAAATGTTTTTGACACTCCTGACTTTGATTTTACAATTGCAGATGATTACGATGCCATTTTTGTTGGAGGGGCCAGTGAAGCTTCTGTTTTAGAAAAAGCTGAATATCCGTTTGTTCCGCATTCAACAAAATTTTTAAAATATCTTATCGAAATAAAAAAGCCAGTTTTTGCAAGTTGTTTTGGTTATCAATTAGCTGTACTCGCTTTAGATGGTGAAATCATAAGAGACACTGAGAATTTTGAAATGGGTACATATCAATTATCATTAACGAACTCTGCAGCAAATGATCAATTAATGGGCAATATCCCTGATAAGTTTTGGATAGTTTCTTGTCATCAAGAGAAGGCACTCTCTTTGCCAGAATCATGTGAGTTATTAGGATATACTGAAGACTCTACTCATTTGTTTAAAGTGAAAGATGCACCTTTTTGGGCATTTCAATTCCATCCAGAGTTAGACCTTGAATGTTTAACAACCAGACTAAAGGCCTATCAAGATAAATACACTAATGGTGATGATCACTTTGATGAGGTAATAGCTTCTTTACAAGAAACTCCGATTTCAAATGATCTTGTTGCGAAATTTGTTGATAGAATTCTTTTAAACTTATTATAGCTTATTGATTGCTTCCTGAACTAATGCTTCTCCAGCATCACAACAAGTATCAATTTTAAATCTACCATTTGCTCTATCAAATTCTAGATTATTTAAGGCCTGTCCATGCTCTGGACATTGAACTTTCTCAAGTTCTTTTTTAGACATTTCAAAGATCTCTTGAATCTTATCTATGACACCTTCTTTAATATCGCTTCCATAATCATCATCGCTCATTTATTCCCCTCAATTTGTAATCAAAATTTTACTATAGATTAAAATGGAGTAAAGTAAATTATGACTGAGAAATTCTATTATATGCTCATACTATCCTACAAAGGCACTAACTATAGTGGTTGGCAGTTTCAGACGGTTAATCCAAATACTGTACAAAATGCCTTTGAAAAAGTTTTAAGAAGCTTTGTAAATTTCCAGGAAATTCAAGTCATTGCTGCTAGTAGAACAGATACAGGGGTTCATGCTCTGGGCCAAGTTCTTAAAGTTGTTCTTCCAAAAGATATTGCTCCCGAGCATTTAGTTTTAGGATTAAATTCAAAACTACCTAATGATATAAAAGTTATCGCTTGTGATTATGTGAACTCTAGTTTTAATGTAAATAAAGATGTTCAATCTAAAGAGTATCATTATTATTTCTGCCAACAAAAAGTACCTAAAGCGACACTTGCTGAGACACTTTATTCTAACCCAGAGTTTTTAAATATTGATCTAATGCAAGAAGCCTGCAAAATCTTTATTGGAACTCATGACCTAAGCAACTTTTGCGTTAAAGGAGGAAGGGATATTGATCCTGTTAGAGAAATCCTCGAATGTTCTTTAGAGAAAACTTCCTTTCTTCCACTAGAGCCTGAAGTCTTCTACTTAAAAATCAAGGCAAAAGGGTTTTTAAAATATTCAGTAAGATTTATTATGGGAGCTCTTTTTGATGTTGGTATGAATAAACTGAGCATAGAACAAATCCAAGACGCCCTAGCAATGAAAACGAACTCATTTCCTAAAAATAAAGCACCAGCGCATGGACTTCACTTGATAAAGATCCAATATAGATAATATCGTCAATCTACTATGCACGACTCCTACAAGCTATATTGATCTTAGCGCTTTTTCTTAAATAATGCTCGAAACAGGTGCCTAAGGATTTTCGGTAAAGTATTTTTATGATTCCGTGCGAGCTGTGGAGTTGAGTTAATTAAAGATTCAAGACGTTCTTTTGAAATCTCAACTTCACCATGATGGGCAAGCATAAAAGTTTTAATTTTTAAATCAATATACCTTTGCAGTGTCTTTTTATACTTTTGAGGAAAACTCATAGGATAAGGTCTAAATATTTTATTTCCCGTTCCAACTAAGTTATCTGCGATATAAGCCTTACTCTCTTTTTCATTATAAACAGTTAAGTCTATAGCTGTATGCCCAGGAGCTGATAAAATTTTCCAGTCTTCAAACCCAGGGACTAGATCTAAATCCTTTAAGATGAAATCTAGGTTTTGTTTCCTTGGGAAAAATATATTTTGTAATTTTCCACTTTTTCTCATGGCTACCATATGAGTCAAAAGAATATCAATCCAATATGTTAAAAACCCAGAAAGCCCTGCATACCATTCATTAATATGCTCAGGTCCAGCGATCTTAATACTATATTTATCTTGGAAAAGACATGCCCCACCAGAATGATCTGGATGGGCATGAGTAACAATTACTAGTTCTAGATCATCAATAGATTTATTAAGTATAGTTTCAATATAATTCTTAATCGTTTCCACATCACAGCGACATCCTCCATCTAATAATAGAAGCTTGCCTTCACTTTCTACGAGATACATTGTTTGAATATAGCCTTGAATATGATGTATTTTTAAATTGTTCACCTCATCATTATAATGACATATCTTCCATCTGCCTATAAAATCCTAATATGTACACACTCAGACCTTATCAACAAGAAGCTGTTGATAACACACTTAACTATTTTCGAAAAAGAAGAGATCCAGCTGTAATTGTTCTACCAACAGGAGCTGGTAAAAGTTTAGTTATTGCTGAAATTGCTAAGATTGCCAGAGGCCGGGTTTTAGTACTCGCTCATGTAAAAGAACTTGTTGAACAAAACCATGCTAAATATATAAGCTATGGCCTTAAAGCTGGTATCTACTCAGCAGGGCTAAAACGAAAAGATACCACAGAGAAGGTTATTTTTGGAAGCATTCAATCAATAGCAAGGGCAGAAGATGACTTCTTTAATGACTTTAATATAGTCGTGGTCGACGAATGTCATCGTATAAATGAAGAAGGCGATACTCAATATGCAAGTGTCATAAATAAACTTAAAGAAAAAAATGATGGTCTCTGTATATTAGGACTTACAGCAACACCTTACCGCTTAGGGCTTGGTTGGATTTATGAATATAATCACCTTGGTGAATTAAAAACATCAAAAGAATGTTTTTTTAAAAGATGTGTTTTTGAGTTATCTCTTGATTATATGATTAAAAACAAATTTCTAACGACTCCTGTAAAAATTGACATCCCCGTAACCTGCTATGACTTTTCAGAGCTTAGCGAATTAGGAAGGATGTATACAACAACTCAAGTTGAAGAGTTAATTAAGCAACAAAAAAGATTAACCCCATTAATTATTAAAAACATCATTGATATTACTGAAAATTATAACCGTCAGGGTGTAATGATTTTCAGCAGTACTGTAAAACACGCCAAAGAGATTCTAGGCTACCTCCCAAAAGATAAGGCCAAGATTATTATTGGAGATACAGAAAACTCGCAAAGAGATCAGATTATAAAAGAATTCAAAGATAAAAAGTTTAAATATCTTGTAAATGTATCCGTCCTAACAACAGGCTTTGATGCTCCTCATGTAGATGTCATTGCTATTTTACGCCCCACAGAGTCTGTAAGCCTTTATCAGCAGATCATAGGCCGCGGTCTACGCCTTGATCAAAATAAAAAAGACTGTTTTATTTTAGACTACACAGGAATGGGACATAATATTTATAACCCCGAAATAAGTGATAAAAGACCAAATAAGGAATCAGTTCCTGTTATAGTCCCCTGCCCTAAGTGTGATTTCGAAAATAACTTTTGGGGACTTGTAAATACAGATGGCTTTATGACTGAACACTTTGGTAGAAAATGTCGAGGAGCATCCGGCTTTCTCGTAATTTCTTTTTCGTTATTT
>CAXGOD010000011.1:0-14253 GCA_964011245.1 uncultured Bacteriovoracaceae bacterium
CTGATAAAAAAGAAGAGGCGAAGGTAGAATCAAAAGAATCTGATAAAAAAGAAGAGGCGAAGGTAGAGTCAAAAGAGCCTGATAAAAAAGAAGAGGCGAAGGTAGAATCAAAAGAATCTGATAAAAAAGAAGAGGCGAAGGTAGAATCAAAAGAATCTGATAAAAAAGAAGAGGGTGATGATAAGATAGAATAAATCAGTAAAGACTTATTGTAGTACTTTTAATCTTTATTATTTAATTAGACTATCATCAGCTCTACCTTAACAAAAATTTGGCGTAAAGTAGCTTGCTTGCTTCATAAAGTTCTTATATATACTTACTATGAACTATAAAAAACTTCTTAATTCCAAATGGACCGCAGTCACTCCTCAGAATAAAGAAAAGCACTTTAGTGTTATAAAAGTTGTAAAAAACCCTGAGGACCCTCAAATCATAGATACTGTAATATTAGAGGCAGTCATGACAGGTAAAAGTTATAATTTAAATCCTCAAGAGTTAAAGAATCGAAATCTGTGGCAAGAGGGATGGAAATAAGATAGTATGGAAACATATGACACCAGATCGTAAAATCACACTAGATGACACGGAAAAACTGAAGTATAAGATTCCCTTAGATAGAGTCGCCTTTCTCTTTGAACTTGATAAGGTTATTGAAGAACGTTGTGATGAGTTTGACTATGAGCTAGAAGAGCAAGGTTATGTAATTGCTAATAGAGATATGGAAACAGCTGCTGTGAGTATATTTAATTATAAAGTAATAGTCTTTAAGTAAACGGAAAATATACTATTATTTTTTCAAAAGTTAAATTGGAAGTAGAGGGTAGATAATGAAAAAATCTTTAACTATATATTTGTTAATTTTACTAAATATAAGTTTTGCAGCTAATCCTAAAGTAAGAATGGTTACTTCATTTGGTGAAGTTGACATAGAGCTTTTTGAAAAAAAGGCACCTTTAACAGTTGCAAATTTTCTAAAGTATGTCGATGAAAAGTTTTATGATGGAACTATATTTCATCGAGTAATTAATAACTTTATGATCCAGGGCGGAGGTTTTACTAAAACGAGAGAGAAGAAAAATATTAAAAGAACTCCAATAAGAAATGAAGCAGATAATGGCCTGCTCAACTCTATGGGTACAATTGCTATGGCCCGAACGAATAATCCTCATTCAGCGACTTCTCAATTCTTTATTAATGTTGAAAATAATAGCCCCCTCAACTATAGGGCTAAAAATAAAAGTGGCTGGGGATATGCAGTCTTTGGCAGAGTAACTCAAGGCATGAGTGTTGTTAATAGAATCAAAATGGTTAGAACTGGAAAGATGGATGGCCATATGAATCTCCCAATGGACACTATTGTAGTTAAAAGCATAAAGCGAATTGCAATTCCTAAAACTAAATAAAAGTGGCAAAAAGATAATGATAAATAAGCTCCTTAAATAGCACTGTGGACCCTTGAAGGAGGCTTTCCAAAGTAGCTAAATGTATATGATGCTTTCGGGCAACCTCCAGTTACAGCCTTGAATAATAGAAAATTCGTTATTCATCTTTATTTTTGGCATTTAAAGTTCTTTCTAGGCATTCAGTGAATGAAGATTTTCTTATAAAGCCAGTAAAAATCATTGGTCCAGATATGATGCTTGCAAACTTCCCAGGAGGCCTGCCTTTTAGAGCATGCTTTGATGACTAAGTACTAAAAAGGAAGGCATCTGAAATCCCAATGGAAATTCAAAATGCGCCTTTATGTGCTTAACAACTAGAACTTTTATTAATCTTGGACTAAGATGAACTTATGCTTTTTTACTGCAAGCTTGTTAAGGAACTATAAAATTGGAACTCATAAATAAAATTAAAGAACTTGGAGAAGATAAATTCATTTATACTTCTTCTAAATTTCGATTAATCACTATTTTTGATGAATTTTATCAAAAAAGGAATGATTTTGACCATCTTACACCAGAGCAGCGTCGCTACCTTACAACTAAATTCTTAGCATCTGGTATCAAGCAAGATTCAGGCTCTGTATTTTCCTTTGAAGGCAAAAGTATAAAACTTTTAAAGTCTGTAGGGATTAGAGTTAATCCTCTTAAGAGTCTCATTCCAGCTCTTGAAAAAAATAATTATCTAGTGGTTACGCCTTTAACCTGTTTTCTTTATTATCTTTCTTTGAAGGCAAGTGAAGATGATATTTTTGGTCTTTTGAAAAAATGTCCTGTTAATCTAAAACAAGCAATTGATTTTGCTCTTAAAGAAGATTATGGGCCTTATCTTAAAGAAAATATGGCCCATTATAAAGATCTACAAGCAGAGTATGAAATAAATCATAAGTATAAAAAGCTATGAAGTTTAATCTATCTATCTGAAGCTAAACAAGTCTTGATAGCAGCTATAAGCTTCTTATGCTTTTTGATAAGTGTTCCTTGATTAGCTCCACCAGATCTATTACAACCAGCGTGAGAATGAATCCCAATGATCTCTTGTGTGCTTTCAAGGATAATGCTTGAACCAGAGTTGCCACCGGTTGTATCTGCAGTATGTCTTAAATGGCTTTTGTTGATGAGAGTACCTACAGTTTTTAGATTTCCTGTATGGGTTTGTTGAGCAAAGTTACCAGTGGCATCTATGCGATCAACTCCGTAGCCAGTTATTCTAATCTTATTTCCTTTTCTCACACTCTTAAATGATACGTCATAGTTTCCTTGAACTTCTCCAGGTAACTTATTAGTGTATTGATTACGCTTAAATTTAAAGACTGCCCAATCCTTCCCAGGTCCAGCGTCTTGCAGTTCAATTGTGTCTTGATCAATAAGGTACACATCTTCTTTTTGAGAAGGTTGTGGAATACCACCAATAGACTCTGGTGTGTTAAACTCAGCACGAATAAGAACAGTTTTACAGTGTCCTGCAGTAATAGCACAAGAGTCACTAATAAGTGTAGCAGTACACCCTTTATTATTTTCTAAAGTGGATAAACGACCAACCTTTGGCTCATAGGATAAGGTTCTATCATCGTTGCTGCCACAAATAGATTTACTATCTGCATAAGAGTGAATAGAAATTATTAGAGTAAGAAAGCCTAAAAGAGCTTTGGTCATATATCCTCCCTGATATTTTTTAATAATTAAAGGTTAGGATATATTTTACTTTATGTGTTCTTAAATTTTCTCACATCTAAGTGTTGTCTTTTTTTAGAAATATACTAACAATAAGTGCGCCGCATAGTTCTATTCAATTACTATTAGAATAAACTGACATACGTATCATTTTATTGAGGTCCTTATAGAAATTTGCTCATAAAATGTTCATTTATAGTAGAGTTTTATATGATTTTAAAAAAAATAGAAAAAATAAAGAGGCCCACAGATGAGTACTAACGAAGATCAATTAGAACGTAAATTAGGGCCACTTATGCTTTGGGGCCTAGGAGTAGGTTACGTTATTTCAGGAATGTATTTTGGTTGGAATCTAGGTTTGCCGGCAGGTGGAACACTTGGCATGGGAATCGCTACTTTCTTTATCATTATCATGTATGTCACCTTCACATTTTCATATACAGAACTTGCTTGTGCTATTCCAAAGGCCGGTGGAGCTTTTGATTACGCTACTCGTGGTCTTGGTGGAACATGGGGATTCTTAGGTGGTATGGCGCAAAACATAGAATTTATCTTTGCTCCGCCAGCAATTGCGGCTGCGATTGGTGCATATTTAGTTAATTGGTTTCCTGAAGTATCTATAACAACAATTGCTATTTGTGCTTATATTGTTTTTACCTTTATTAATATAACAGGTGTAAAAACAGCAGCTATATTTGAGTTTGTTGTTACTATCATTGCGGTCTTTGAACTTCTTTTATTTGCTGGGATCACACTTCCTCATTTTGAAGTTACTAACTTAACCGCCAATGCTCTTCCAAATGGTATCCCTGGTATCTTCGCTGCTATCCCTTTTGCGATTTGGTTTTTCTTAGCAATAGAAGGTGTTGCGAATGTGGCTGAAGAAACTATTAATCCTCAAAGAAATGTCCTTATTGGTTTTGGATCAGCTATAGCGACACTGGTTATACTTTGCTTATTAACATTTACTTCCGCAGTTGGAGTTAATGGTTGGGAGGGTATTGTTTATAAAGCAGGAACAATGGAGATGTCTGATTCTCCACTTCCATTAGCACTTGCACACATCGTTGGAGAGAACTCCATGATGATGCATCTTTTAATAGGGATAGGCATATTTGGCCTAATTGCTTCTTTTCATGGAATTATACTCGCAGCAGGAAGATCAACATTTGAGTTTGGTCGAGTAGGTTACGCCCCAAGATTTATTGGTAAAACACAATCAAAGTTTAGAACACCTGCAAATGCTTTAATCGTAAATATGTTTATTGGAATTATAGCCCTTTTTACAAACAAAACTGGGGAAATTATAACGATTGCCTGCTTTGGTGCTCTTTCTCTTTATATTATTTCAATGATCTCTCTTTTTAAATTAAGAAAGAATGAACCAAATCTTGATAGGCCTTTCAAAGTTCCCTTTTATCCACTATTCCCATCAATTGCACTTTCAATAGCAAGCTTTTCATTGATCGCAATGACTTATTATAACTTGAAGCTCGCTGGAATTTACTATGGGATAATGTTCATCTCATGGCTTTGGTATAAATTTGGTGTAAGTGAAGAAACAAAAAACGCAGTACATATTTAACTTACAAATTTTTTAGAATTTTTACGACTTCAATACCCAGAGAACTTGCTGATGCTGGGTTTTGACCAGTGATGAGTCTACCATCGACAACAACTTTTTCATGCCACGGATCAGCGCTTAAAAAATTAGCACCTCTATTAACTAATTCTGTTTCTAGCATAAAAGGCATTTGAGAGCTTAACTTTGCAATGTCTTCTTCTTTATTGGTGAAGCCAGTCACGGCCTTGTCTTTTATTAGATACTTTCCATTTGATAGTTTTATGTTTAAAAGAGCCGCTGGCCCATGACAGACGGCTGCGACAACTCCACCTTTTTCATAAATTTCTGCAGCAACTTTATTAAGGTCATCAGAGTTATTAAAATCCCACATAGTTCCATGCCCACCAGCAAAGACAATTGCATCAAATTTATTGGCGTTAATTTTAGATAATGAAAAAGTATTTTCAAGTCTTTCCATGAGAGATTTATCTTCGAAAAACTTTTTATTTTCTGGGTCTTTAAGGTTTTTACTATTAGGATCCATTGGCGCAAGTCCACCTTTAGGGCTAGCAAAAACAACTTCATATCCAGCTTCGATAAATTTAAAGTAAGGATGAGTAACCTCAGGCAAATAGTAACCTGTCTTTTTTCCCGTTGTTCCAAGCTGATCATGATTGGTCACAACAAGTAGGATTCTCTTTTTGGCATCATTACATGAACTCGCTATGAGAAAGAGCGAAATAATAACTATCAATGATATCAGTTTTTTTAAAGAGTTTTTAAAATTCATAGATTAACACCCTTGAACTGGTGTTGGTTGATAGTTAAAAATAAACGGAATCTTCAACACTATGTCTTTGTGTTTAAATTGAATCCACATCTTTTGCGGGCCAGGGATCATGATTGCTTGATCATGAAAATTAAATCTCAAAATATGATCATAAACTCTGTCATTTGTTTCATCGTCGTCATCATCCATCATCATTGGTGAGTGCATGTGAGCAAAAGGCATCTTGTGATGCATATGATTCATAAAGCCTTCACTTAGCCAAACAGAGTGTGCAGCTTCACTTAGCCAAGGTTGAAAATCTAAAAGGGGCTCAAAGCTTCCGTTCTCCTCGTAAAACATCTCAATTTCAAATTGAACAATATGGCCAGAGCATCCGCTTATTAACCTTTTAGAAAAGATGGCCTTGTAGTTACCAAAATATTTAATAATCACACCATTGTCATCTTGATCAGGAGTAAGTGTTGTATGAGTGTTTTGTCCTTTAACCATCACCATGGCATGATCCATTCTCATTCCAACTCCTGCCACAATAACATCGGCCATAACCATATACATTCCAGGTTCGCTTAAAGTTGTAACAGCATCTTGATTGTCAGGATCGGCATAAGGCATATTAACAGCAATAGCGAATCTTCCAGTTATAGGGTCAAAGTAAGGATGAACATGTTTAAAGACTGATAAGTCTTTATTAGCAATGACCATGTGCATATATTTACCATGCATTATTTTATAATTTTTATAGACTTCACCTGTTCTAGGATTTGTAAAATACATCTCAATTAGAGTAGGAGTGTTAGGCATAACCGTTATATGCCTCATGCCTTCAGCTCTCTTACCATTGATAAAAAAGTGAGAATCAAAGTCAGAAGACGAGCCAAAAGCGCTGAAACTTAAAAGCATAGTCAGAATAAGTAATTGCATAAAATCTCCAGTTTCAAAATAGTAGCGGAATTAATCATTTTTGTCAGATATTAAGGTCTTACATGTTCTGACAAAGACTAGAAGTCTAGTATTAATTAAGGGATAATCACTAGAATATTAAACAAGAGGTTTTTATATGCAAATGTTAAATATGGTTTTAGGTCTATTTTTAAGTTTTTCTGTCTTTGGAAGCGATATCGTAACTGATGATGTTACCATCTCAAATTCACCAAATGTTGCCTTGTCTTCTGCTCTTAATTTAAAAAAAGGTGCAGTAAGCGCGAGAAAAGGAAATGATATTTGGGGATGGACTGATCCAAGTTCAGGAAAAGAATATGTCATGATGGGACTGGATAGTAAGACATCTTTTATAGATGTTACCAATCCTGCAAAACCAATTCACTTAGCAGATATTAAAACAGCAACAGTCTCTTCAACTTGGAGAGATATTAAAATTTATAAAAACTATGCCTTTATCGTTTCTGAAGCTTGGTCTCATGGCCTGCAAGTTTTTGATCTCCATAGACTAAGAGAACTCACAGGAAAAAAAGTTGAAAGACTTAAAGCTGATCATCGCTATAAAGACTTTGGAAATGCCCATAATATTTTTATTAATGAAGATACTGGATTTGGTTATGCAGTAGGAACTTCTACTTGTGATGGTGGTCTTCATATTATGGATCTTAGAAAACCACTTGCTCCTAAATTTTTAAATTGTGTAGGACGCGGCGTTTATGAAGTTCCAACCAAACATGGCGATGCATAAACTCATGATGTTCAATGTGTTCTTTATAAGGGAGCTGACGCTCGCTATCTTGGAAGAGAAATCTGTATTTCTAGTAATGAAGATACTGTAAATATTGTTGATGTTACAGATAAGAACAAACCATTTCAAATTAGTGTTGCAAGCTATAGTGGTGTTAAATACACACATCAAGGTTGGCTTACAGAAGATCAAAAATATTTTCTTCTTGGAGATGAACTTGATGAGTCGAGACTTGGAGTAAATACTAAAACTTTTATCTGGGATTTTTCGAACCTAGAAGACCCTAAAAACTTCGCTGTCTTTACTCACAAAACAAAGGCCATCGATCATAATATGTATGTTAAAGGTCAATATGTTTACCAAGCTAACTATAATGCAGGTTTAAGAATATTATCTTTAAAAGATGTCGATAATGGGAACTTATCTGAGGTAGGATTCTTGGATACTGTTCCTGATCAGGACGATGCAAACTTTAATGGTGTTTGGTCAGTGTTTCCATACTTTGATTCTGGAACTGTTGCCGTCTCAGGAACAGATGGAATCTTGTATCTAACCAGACCGAATTTACCTTAGAAAAGAATATAGGTTTCTTTTTGTGTGGATTTCTACCAATTGCAAATAAAAGAGGTGATATGAAATTACCCCTTTTATAAAAGCAAATGAAACTAGTTTCTTGTATTTAAATTAATTGTTAATGGATTTGTATAAATACTACCCATTAAGTTACACTTACCAGATAAGTAAATTGTAGGAATATTAAACACACGGCTTCTTCCCATTTTTCCACAATTAACTTCACCATTGATGTCGTTAAAAATTATCTCTTTTCCTATTAATGTCATATCTTCAATTCTTACTTTGTCAGATAAAACTTTTCTAAATTGAGTTTGTGGAACCGTACGACAGTAATTTCTTGGATATGGGCCTCTTGGGTATCTAGGGTTCGGGTAAGGGGAACCAACACCTCCATCACAAACACGAATATAGTTCGTAAAACGTTCCGAAACACTGAATTGTACATATTCTTTCATATTAGTATCGATGAAGAATTTTGTTTCTTCATTCTTATGCACTCTAGTTGTAGGTAAGTTCGTTGTTAAAGTTGTAACAGTTTGGGTTTGTGCGCTGTGTCTACGTCTCTTATTCAAAAAATGATAGTGTTTTGCTATGCTAAAATTATTTATTTCCCTTTTAATTATTACTTCTACCGAGGCTTATGCTGAAAAGTTCTTCTTTAAGAAAAACTTCTTAACTTATTATACGTCTCATAATTTAAATACAGTAAACTCTCGTATTAACAGGCTTGTTATAGTCGTTCATGGAGCATTAAGAAACGGTGATGTTTATTTTAAAGATACTGTAAAAGCTGCTAAAAAACATGGTGTAGATAAATCAACAATCATTATTGCTCCACACTTTAGAAGAGAATCAGATAAGCGAGAAGTAGGAGAGATTTATTTTGGTAATCGCTGGAATACGAAATGGAAATATGGTTATAGATCACAAGACTCAGACAATGTAAGCTCTTTTACATTAATTGATACTTTGATTAAAAAGATTGAATCTTCAGCTTTATTTCCAAATCTAAAAAAGATTGTTATCACTGGGCACTCAGCTGGTGGGCAATTCACCCAGCGATATGCAATAGGTTCTACAATTGGTCATGACGCTTATGCAAAAATAACTTTTGTCCCTTCCAATCCAAGCTCATACATGTATCTTGACTCCAAACGATTTCATTTTAAAGATGGAAACTATATGCGTAAAAATATTCCTATTGATTGTGATGAATTTAATCATTATATTTATGGACCAATTAATCGAGCGCAATACTTAGCTAAATTTTCTGAGCATAATCTAAAGCTAAACTTTCTTGCAAATAACGTTACATTTTTAATGTCAGAAGAAGATAAGGGTACTGACTCTTTAGATCTTTCTTGTGAGGCCCTTATACAAGGGGAAAATCGTTTTGAACGTGCATTAAATTTTTGGCATTATGACAAAAAGATGAGTAGAAGTAACATGAATCATAGCTTTTTAAGTATTGCAGGAATTGGGCATGATCATGTTGATGTTTATGAATCTCAAGAAGCTGGGCATGTTGTTTTCGGGATTAAAAAAGCCAGCAGAGAAACTTACCTTTATAAAAAGATTGGAAATACGAAAGATGTTAAAAAATCTTCAGATAAACTTTATTTACTTCTTGGTGGTGGAGCAAATGAATTATCAGGCTTTTCAAGATTTTTAAAATCGGCGCATACAGGGGATATACTTGTTATATCTGCTAAGTCCGAACTCAATCATCGTTATACCCATGATCTTTGGAAAATAGCCGAACAGAGCAAGAACAAAGTCGACAGTGTTGAAACCATTTCCTTTTTAAATCGCAAGGCAGGGTCTGAACCTTTTATCATTGAGAAGATTAAAGCCGCTGAGGCGATCTTTTTCACTGGTGGTGATCAGTCAAAGTATTTAGATAGGATAAAAGGAACTATGGCCCATAGAGAAATTCTTAGTAAAGTTAAAGAAGGTATTCCTATTGCCGGGACTTCTGCGGGACTTGCAGTCATGGGAGAATATATATTCTCAGCTAAGCAAGGAGGAATTTCTTCTCGTTATGTTTTACAAAACCCTCATGCGGATGAGTTAACAATAGAAAAAGGATTTTTAAGCGCCTTTGAACTAAGGGATCTTATAACTGATACACATTTTATGGAAAGAAATAGAGAAGGAAGATTACTTAGCTTTATGTTTCGTTCTCAGTTTGATTATAAGCTAAATACAATCTATGGCGTAGGCGTTGATGAAAAGAGCTCAGTAATAATAACTGAATCGAATATGATAGCTAATGGTAGTGTCTATTTTTATGGTGCTTTTAATTCAATTAATCTGTCTCAGCAAATAGGCCCTTTAAATTATGGGCCAATTAAACGTCTTAAACTTGTTGAAAATAATATCTATCCACATTTTAAAAAAATAGATTTTAATCTAGGTAAAAATGTTTTTGTTAAAGATGGTTTTCTTTTTTGAAAAGTACTACTGGCAAATAGTTTTGAAGAGTATTTCTATCGAAATGGGCGTGTTTTAGAATCATCGTCAATCATAGACGACCTTTATCCTTTTAAATGTCTTTGGTATAAGGAATAGTAACTATCAGAGCTGATTTCGTGTAGAAGGGTCTATTAAACTTTCCTTAGACTTATTTATTTCAAGTTGACGGATTAATGTTACGCGCATAATAGTTATTTTTAAATATAGGAGATGTAAATGAAAAAAATGTTAAGATTAACTACAATTGCTTTAATTTCAGTATCAGCAAATGCCTCAAGCTTTTTACAAGGTAATTCAGATAACCTTGCTGGAGAGTTTCTTCAAGGATCTGCTCTAAGTTTTGAAACTTCTATTAACAAGAAACTAGTTATTGAGTGTAACGGTGCTTATGGAGTCGTTGGGATATCTGATGATAATTATGTTGCTTATAATAGAATTACTCCAGGAATGACTATTTCAAGCAAAAAATGCTATGAAACTATCAAAGAGATTCATGCTGGAAGTACATTAACTTTTCGTTATGAAAAACAACTAAATAATTGTAATTATTTTGGTTGTTCTTACAAGATGTCTATTCAGCTTGATTAAATAAATACATATTAGTTCTTTGGAGTAGGGCAAGTATATCTATTCCAAAGATACCTCTAATTTTCTCATCCTTATTAAATGGTTCATTTATCGGCAATGGTTAAGGATTATGATTTAGCCCTAAGTGCAGATCAAAATAAAATAGTTAGATTTGAAGATGTTGGAGTTTGAGTTACAAAGCATGTTGTGCGAACAAGGTTTTATTTATAGCTATGATGCCTCTTGATTCATAAAGAGTTAAGAGGTTTTCTTTTGTTGTTTGATAACTAATTAAAGCACTAAGAGCATGTTGAACATAATCTATTCTTATTTCTCTCGCTCTTCGATTAAAGTTTTTAATCTTCTTAGATTTCTTTTTACTCTTCAATTTTAGAATACTTCTTGGCCATGCACCGGCATATTTTCCAGAGACAATTTGAGCATTACGGGTAAAGACTACTGCTCTTTCAATAGAGTTCCATGTTAACTCTTGTAACATTTTTGTTGTAAGATGTGGATAAATTGCTGTGAGGCCTTCAATTCTAGTTGATATTGGTGTAGGTCGCCCCCAATCTGTAAAACCGCCTTTAACCACTTCTATATCATGAGTATTTATTTGTCCCACAAGAATACTACGAACAACACTTTCCGCGTGTTTTAAAATTTTCGTTTTAACTTTAGGATTAATATCTTTGACCGTTGTTAAAATTTTGTCACTTGCAATAAGTGCCCAGTGATCAGCAGGAATCTTAGCGTCAGGAAGATTCTTACGTTCATTGTAGAGGAACACAATGGCCCTTTTAGTATTTTCCTTTTCAGGTATATCTCAGTAAAACCTTGTTAATGATACCTTTAGTTGGTCCTTTATTAAGTTAGAGGGAAAGCTTGACTCTGATGCAGATCCTAAAGCATGGAATTCAAAACTTCTAGGTATCATTGAGTATCATTACCGTTTAAATGATAATGTCTCAAAATTTCCAAATATAATTATTAGACCGATGCTTGATTATGTGTTGAGTGACCATTCTAAGGTCTGGGCAGGGTATGCTTATATGGAAATTAATACAGAAAATGGGATTGTTCGTGAGCAGCGCTTGTTTCAAATGATGACTTATAATTCTAATAAGTCTAAGCCGATTGTTTTTATTGGAAGAACAAAAATTGAAGAGAGATTCTTTGAAAACTCTGAACAAATGTCAATGCGTATCCGTCAAATGATAGGTGTAATGTTCAACCTATTTAAGATCAATGAAACGAAAGTCACAGGATTTGTTACAAATGAGTATCATATGGGAATGAACTTCAATAATGGGATTCAGACAAGTTTTAATCAATACCGTGTGTTACTAGGTATAGACGTGAATACCCAAATTAGTGGAAGGTCAGTTAAGTTTAAAGCTGGTTATATGAATATTACAGCACCTAAATAATAAAATGACCCATTGGTTCAGTGTGGGAGCGACTATCAAACTGAATAAGCGTAAAAAGAAAAGAAAATAATTTAGTCCACCGAAAAAAGATCTATATTTACACAAATTAACTCTTCAGCATCAGCATGGGGAACTTCCTCCAGTACTTCATTAAATGCCTTAAGTAGTTTTGTATGAAGTTTTTTCTTTAAATCTTTAGATAAGCACATAGGGGCCACTAGAAATAGATCATTTTCTTGTGAAAACTTATCCATCGCTTTCAGTCTCCAGTTTTTTCTATGAGTATTAATTAGAGGATCTTTCTTATCTAGGAATGTTGTTGATGTTCCAAGGTCTAATTTTCCACCGTTCTCAGTCACAAGGCCGTTATTAAGTAGAAATTGAAGTTTTTCTTTCACTGCTACAGGATCTAAGTTTAAATGCTTGCTTATTTCATCTGGAGTATTGATAGATTCGATACAACAGGTAAGTCTAATCGCACTATAACTCCAGTCAGAGTAAAACCTTTGTTTGGCCTTATCATCAAGTTCTGTGTTCTTTTTTAGATACTCTCTTAGGTCAAGTGCTCTGGTTTTTAAGGATTTTAATTCTTCCGCATAATACTCCTTGAGCTTATAGTTTGCGGCCCTATTAAATCCAATCAGTAAAAGGAAGTAGTCTGTTTCAAGTTTTCCTAGAGCAAAGTATTCAGTAACCATTAACCCTTGATCAACAGTAAGGTCTTTATGGCCATTAAAGACCTGAGATATAACGACACTTCCCACATTTAGGTGTTCCTCTTAGTTTTAACTCTAAAATACCAAAAATTAAAAACACCATCACTAAATTAACTTTTCAGTTGGGCTATCTAGCTGGTGCTATAGCAGGTGAAGGGGAGATTGAAGAAGACCCGAACAATGACGAAGAGGATGTTGATAAAACTAATGATATCTCTGTGATTATCAAAAGGATTGAAGCTTTAAAGTTTAAAGAACTTATTGATTCTACTCTTAAGAAGTAGGAGATTTTTT
The DNA here is from genome assembly GCA_964011245.1 of uncultured Bacteriovoracaceae bacterium. Taxonomy (GTDB): domain Bacteria; phylum Bdellovibrionota; class Bacteriovoracia; order Bacteriovoracales; family Bacteriovoracaceae; genus CAKZJW01. Next base: position 13,213 of record CAXGOD010000011.1, read on the forward strand.
TATATAAAGTCATAGATATTTAAGCTATCATTAGTACTCACTATGTTTACTATATGAGGACACGATGGCCGATACAAATACACCAAAAACCAATACATTTTTTATTGAAGTTTCCGGATCCGGGATCCCTGAGATCGATGGTCTCTTTGTGCCTTCAACTGCTCCTGCTACTAAGTCTGAGTCTGGAACTGAATCAAGTTTAGGTTACTGGAATGAAAAAATGGCGTGGGATCGTGCTGACGGGAAAGCGTCTAGAAGTCCTTCTCTTTCATACTCAAATAGCTATAAGTCATGGAGGATCTCTCGCTTAGATGGACATCTTGCTTATGACATGACTTGCGATGATGAGATGCCACCTACAGACAGACAGTGGCATGTATATAAAATGGGAGTTGCTCCTGCTCCGAAGATCGTCATTCATCACTTTGATCCAAGAAAGCCTTGTCCAAATCCAAATGTGGTTTTCATTCTTGGAGGACCCGGCAGTGGAAAAGGAACTATGTGTGAGCTTGCTGAAATTCAACTGGGTTGGAAGCATTTATCTGCTGGAGATCTACTACGAGCTGAGAGGAATAAAGGCGGAGAGATCGCACATACTATCGAAGAGTTTATAACAGCAGGAAAGTTAGTTCCTTACGAGATCATTGTGAATCTTCTTAAAGGAGCTATGGAGAACCATACAAGAATGACTGGAAAGAATAACTTTCTAGTAGATGGCTTTCCAAGATCAATTAATAATCTAGAAGGCTGGCAAGAGGCCTTTGGAGTAGAAGTTGAATTACCTAAGATGATGTATTTTGAATGTCCATATGATGTTCTTCAAGAACGAGTTTTAGGACGCGCAAAATTCACAGGACGAAGTGACGATAATATTGAAAGCATGAAACTTAGGTTTGATACTTTTAAAGCAGAGACTTTACCCACGGTAGAGTTTTTTAAGAGTAAAGATAAATGCTATGAAGTTGATGCTGGCCAAGAACGCCAAGCTGTTTATTCTGTTTTTAAAGGTAATCTTACTGAGCATACAGATGAGGAACTCGC
>CAXGOD010000012.1:0-14116 GCA_964011245.1 uncultured Bacteriovoracaceae bacterium
TAGGTATGTATGCCCCGCTTTTAGTATTCCAATAAGCCCTGCAATAAGATCAAAGCTACGAGCAATACTAATACCAATAACACTATTTTTTGGATAATTACTTGAAATTAAATGGTTTGCGATTTCATTTGCGCGGTTGTTTAACTGATCATAAGTATATGTTTCTTCGCCAAAGACAATTGCTGTCTTTGAGCTATTAATAGCAACAGAATCAATAAATAACTTATGGATATTTGGTATCAACTTTTTCAACCTTATTTATAGTTTGTTAAACTCTAACCCAACGCGTCATCTTTGGATACGAAAACACACAAACTCTGAAGTATTTACATAGATAACGATGATGTAAGTTACTGAATATACGTTTTAAACTGTGATGCTTGTTACAATTAAATCATTAAAAATTTTATATTTACCAGCATAGGTTTTATTAAATTTGGAAACTTTTTCTTCTGTACTGTGAAGCTCTATTGTAAACTCATTTGAGCCAATAGAAATAATACTTGCGTCTAAAAAACCAAAGTATTGCTCACATAATGGGTAAATTGTTTTATATAAACTTTCTTTTGCCGAAAAAAACAAAGTAGGATAATTTTTAAGGTCATGATTAATCAAAACCTCTTCATTTGACGAAACGATCATTTTCTTAAGACTCTGATATCTTTTTATATCCATAATATTTTCTGCATCAATACCCATTGATTGAAGTTTATTTGAAACAGCAGCTATTGCAATTGATTTTGTATGGGTAATGGAACCAACAATATTTCTAGGCCATACTGGTGCCCTGGATTCATGCATGCCAATGTCCATTATTGATATAGAAAGTTTCTCTAAAGCTTTTTTCGCACAGTATCTACCAGCTAAAAAATCATGTTTTCTCTTTGTGCCATAATTAGATTGAGAAGGTTTTAACCAAGATTCCATCTCTTTGATTATTTTTTCATCTAATGGCATCTCAACAGAAAAAACTGAAGCATCATTAATCTTGTAATTAATCATAGGGTCAAAATAAGCAATACTGTTAGTAGGATAGAACTAAATTGTGATGTTCTTTCAAAGATTTTATCGGTTCCAGTTCTTTTGTCTGCTTGAAGCATAATTATATCATTTGGCATAATTGCTGGTATAGCGGCCATATCTGTAAGGTCAAACTTGATTTTAGAAATCTTTTTACCATTGTTTCTTATTACATATGATTCTTTATAGGCAAGACTTGGAACAGTCCCTCCACTTTTACTTAAGTAATAAAAAATTGGGGCTTTATCTTTAAACAAAATTTTTCCAGGTTTAATTACTCCACCTAAAACGGTCACAATAGGCAAATCGGCTCCCATTTCACTTTCATCTTGTTCTGATATAAAGATTGAATCTCCCCCAGTCCAAACAAAAGAATTAGTATATGTATTATTTTGCAAATATTGATTTAAACTTATTGAATAAGACGTTTTTATTTGCTTAATAGAAGCTTTATAAAAGTTTTGTTTAAGGTCACCTTTTAAGCCTCCAGCTTTATCAATTACTTTATCTAGACCTTCTTTTCTTGTGACTAAATAACGTCCTGATTTTTTAACATATCCTCTAACTTCAACATAGTAATGCCTATAGAGCAGTTTAAAATCTACATTATCTACACCTTGTTGAAAAAATTTAGCATAAGAAGATAAAACCTTTTTCTTTAATTCATTAAAAGTAAGACCTCTAACATTTATACGTACATTATAAGGAAGCCTTAATATTCCTGTAAAATCTGCTCGAAATCGGCCTTTGATTTTGTCATCTGAAGGATGATTTAAATAAAACTGAAAACCAGGGGCCATCTTATCTCTTGAATTATGAAACTTTGGAATTTTTTTAAAGTTTGTAATTGCAGTATTTGACTTGTGTTTTTTACTTATTGTTTCAAGTTGATCAACATAGGTTGTATAATCACTTGTTGATGTAGTCGTTGAACAAGAGGACATAAAAACAGCACTTGATACTAAAATGACAAGAGATGTGAATCTCATTAGATGCTCCTTAAATTTTAAATATAAATTTAATTTAACGTGTATTTTTATAAGGCACAAGCATCAGAGTTGAATCCTTACCTTTTTACATAAACACCTTTAATTACATATAGTTTATCATAAAAATGCTATAAGATATAATTATGAAAATCATGCATATTTGCCAATTTTTAGGTGTTGGAGGTCTAGAAAAAGTCCTTTACTCGCTCATCAAAGAACAAATTAAATTCGGCCATCAAGTCGAGGTCGTTGTTTATGATTATGATCGAAGATGGGTTGAAAAATACCAAAAGGATCTAGGAGTTAAAGTCCATACAAGTTATACGAAAAAAGATGGATATGACTTTAAACTCCTATCTTTTCTAAGACAAATAACAAAGAAACAAGATATTATTCACACTCATGATTTAAATCCAATGCTTTATATTGGTATTTTAAAAATTCTAAATCCCAAGTTAAATATTGTACATACAACTCATGGAATGGAACACTTAGACACTCATCCCAAAACAAGGATCTATGAAATCTTTCTAGGTATTATCGCTCAATGTATAATTGTCGTGTCGCCAAAATTTAAAGAGTATTATCAAAATCAACTTTTAACTAATAAAAAGAAAGTTCATTTAATCAATAATGGAACTGAAATAGCTCCAAATATTCGTAATATCTCAGACCATGCAGAAAGGGTCTCTGTGTTTGAAGAATTTGAATTAGATACTAAAACTCCTACTGCTATTTATGTCGCCAGAGTTGTTCCTTTAAAAGCTCAACATGAAATCATGCAAGCATTTAAAGAAATTAATCATCAATTAATCATTGTTGGACCAAGTGGTAATGATTCATATTATGAACAATGTGAATCATTACAAGATAAAAAGATTATAATGACAAATGGAAGAAGTGATATCACTCGACTCTTAAAAGCTAGTGATTATTATATCTCTCCATCATTACATGAAGGTTTACCTATAGCGGTTTTGGAAGCTGGAGCACAGGGGCTCCCTTGCCTATTGAACAATATTCCTGGGCATAACACATTTAATACATCTAAAAAATGTGTCTTAATATATAATAACACTGCAGAACTAGTAAATTATTCTAGTGAAATATTAAAAGAAAAAAATGAGCTCAATAAGAATTTTTTTGAACTTATTACTAATAAATACTCTTCAAAAGTAATGGCAAAAGAATATATCTCCCAATATAAGGGAATATTATGCTAAATAAAATTCGAGAAGGACATTGGCCTATATTTTTCCTAAGTAGCTTTTCTTCCATTGCTAATCTTTTCTTGCCTATTGTATTAACACGAATATTACTTCCTAGCGAGATAGGTTTGTATAAAATATTTTTCTTACACTTTGCTGCGATCCCATTTATATTTTTGACGGGTGGACCGCTCAATTCTGTTTATTATTGGGTTGGTAAACAAAAAGAAACTAGAAATATTTATATACAACAATCATTTGTGTTAACTCTGCTGTTATCATCTTTAATTCTTGTTGTAGGTTTGCCTTTAGTGTCAACTTTATCCAACTTCATGCAAATTCCTTGGCAATATGTCGTTGTTCTTCTTATAAGTGCTTTTGTTACTGTTCCTGCATCTTTCTATAACGAAGTAAATATTGCTTTGGGTAAAACAATGAAAGGTAGTTTATACTCAGTGGCCTTTGAATTCATTAAGGTAATTTCTTTTATACTAATTGCTTACATGGTTAGAGACCTAGGCAATATCTTTTTAAGTTATGGGATCATCTTTACTACTAAATTCATTGTTACAATCATTTTAGGTCTAAGGGAAAATTTTATAAGATTCCATATAGATAAACAGAAAATATCTGAAATTTTTAAATATTGTTTTCCTATATCTCTAGCAGGTCTTGTTACGTTTTTTATAGACAAAATGGATCAGTTTGTACTTGCTAGTCATCTAGCAAAAGACGAATTCGCATTTTATTCCATGGGGTGCTTGATCATTCCTCCATTATACCTTCTGGAGATGAGTGTTAGCAAAGTTTTAATCCCTAAGTTATCAAGTTCATTTAATTCACACGATGGTCATGGATTAGCACATTTTAGAAAAGCAATCTCAGACGTTGGATTCTTAATTATCCCAGGTGTTTTTGGATTATTTTATTTTTCTGAGCCAATCACAAAACTTTTATATACAGATAAATTTATTGAGTCAGCAATATATTTAAAAATATTTGCATTAAGTTATTTGTTTTTCCTCATCCCTTACGATGCTGTTCCACGTGCGACTGGGCATACTAAGTGGATATTTAAACTAACTCTTGCTGTTGCCCCCTTTTCACTTGGAGGAATACTTTTGTCTGCAAAGTATGCTGATGCAAAAACAGTATTAATTGTTGCTCTTTTCTTTAAATTCATTGCTAGGCTTACTGGACTAATTTATTCTACTAGGATTGCAAGATGGTCCATATTAAAAACGATTCCTATAAAAAAACTATCAATTTTCACTGGTGTATCACTTATTCTTACATTTTTATGCTCATTATCTAAAGCATACTTTGATAGTGATATTAAATGGTTTTTAATAAGTTCACCAATATTTGCTATTTTGTATTTAGCATCACTTTATATTCCTCACAAAAAGGGACTGTTTCATGATTAAATCCGCAAAGCTTTTTTCTCCAGGTCCGTTTGGTGGTGCAGAGCAAATAGTATTAAAAGGGTCATGTTCTTTGAATACGCTTCTGTTACTAATCAAAGAAACGAGAAATCCAATCCCTTGTGAAAAGTTTATTGAACGCTGCATAGAAGACGGTTTAAACTATATTGTTTTTGAATGTAAATCACAGTTTGATCTACTAACATTAAAAAACTTAAAAGAAACAATAACAAAACACAATATAACACTTATCCACTCTCATGGCATGAAAGCTAACTTTTACAATAGTCTTTTGCCTGTAAAGCGAATAGCTACCCAACATGGAAAAACATCTCATTCAATAAAAACAAAACTACTAGAGTATATTGAACATTTAGCATTAAGAAGAATGGACTCTGTAATATGTGTCTCAAAAAAGATGTATAATAATTTAAAATATCAAAAGATGGTCTTGATAGAAAATTTTTTAAGCTTTAAGCAAATCAAGTTAAACCATAAAGTCGAAGGGAATATAAACTTAGTTGCTATTGGAAGATTATCAACTGAAAAAGGCATAGCTGATGCTATTAAAGCTACAAATCAATTAGAAGATGTATATTTAACAATCGTAGGTCAAGGTCCTGAAGAAGATAATTTAAAGCAACTTGCTGTCAATAGATCTAATATAAGTTTTGTTGGTTTTCAAAAAGATATTAGCAAGTTTATAGATCAAGCTGATGCCATAATCATGCCTTCTCACACAGAAGGATTACCAATGACATTGATAGAAGCAAGTGCGGCTGGACTACCAATAATTGCCAGCAATGTTGGAGGAATTCCTTCATTAGTCCATAAAAATGGACTTTTATTTGACTCAAAAAATATAGATGATATCAAAAGAAAAATTTTGATATTTAAAAAGAATAGATCTATGTTTAACGAAGAGGCAATTAAATACTCAGCAAATGTTCAAAAACAATACTCATTGAGCAAATGGATAGAAGAAACACTTAAACTTTATAATAGTTTACTGTAAAGGTCCTTGGCGACTTTAAAAGCATCAAAAGATACTTTTAATTTATTTGAACCTTCTAAAGCTTGCTTTTTACTAACTACAGAATCAAAATTATTTATTGAATGGATCCATTGCTGTGCACTTTCTGCATTAATATAATCAACAGCTGGTGTTAAGCCTGAGCCTTGTGCCCCCATGGCAGTTGATATCATTGACCTTCCCTTCGTGTATGTTTCAACAACTTTAATCCTTGTTCCTGAACCATAGAAGATAGGAATCAAACTAGCTGAGCTTATTGAATAAAGATCATCAATATCATCTACAAAACCATGAAAGGTAATGCCATTACTACCCTCATATGGTTTTAACCATGTTCTTTCTCCACTTCCTGCAACATTTAAATGATATTTAGTATGATCAACAAAGGGCCAAACTTTATCTAGTAACCATTTAAGTCCATCTTTGTTTGGTGGCCAATCAAGCCGCCCCAAGAACAAAAAGTGAATTTTTTCTAAACTCTTATACTTTAGAGGATTATTAAAATTCATTCCCATTAAAGTAATATGCGTCTTAATACTGGGATGGTCTTTTGTTATAATTTCATTATCTTCAACAGAAATAGGTGCAACTAAATTACTAGCTTCTATTATTTCAAATTCATATTTTTTCACAAGTTTACTCTGTTGCTTTAGCATGACTTTCTTAAAGATATTATTTGTATCTTTATAGGCCTTAACCCAAATATCTGACTCTATATTATGGGCCCGGTAAACAATTTTTTTACTATACTTAGGTTTTACAAAGTGACCTTTTTTCATAAAAACAGCACCTAAATGCAATCCATCTAGGAATAAATAGTCATAAGTTTTGTTTTTAGAAACATGGTCTACAAAATCTTTCATCGTAAAAGCATTAAATGTAGACATCGTTAAAGGACATTTTCTATTTGTAATTAATTTAAATAAATAAAAGAGTGCTTTTCCTAGTTTTGAATTTGGCAAAGGTCTTTTTTTGTAAAAAACATCACGAACTCCCCATTCAGATTTCATCTGTTCAATATCTATAACTTCACCTGGATTACCTAGACACATTACATCTATAATTGCCCCTGACTTAACCATATTTTTGATTAATCTATCAGTAGCTACTCTAGCACCATCTGTTGCAGGCAGTGTCCATTTTGGAATCATCCATAGATAAGTTTTATTCTGTGTCATTATTTTTTAAACTCATATATTACGGCTCCCGCATATTTTTTCATAAACGGAAATAGCTTAAATATATAATAGTCTATTTTCTCTATAATTGAAGCTTTTGGACTACTATTTTTTCTATAAAACTTATCAAAGCGAGCAAAAAGAAGAAAATAATGTTTTTTTGTATTTGGAAATATTTTTTTAATAACAAGTTCTTGTTGCCTGGATATTTTACTTTCATCATGTGTTATATGATTTTCTAAAGAATAATGTTTTGGGAAAAAATATTTTACTATTTTAGTGTTTCGAATTTTATCTAATATCGGAACCTCAACAGGTTCTCTAAAAATAGCAATACCATTTTTCTTTAATACTCTTCGACACTCAAGCAAACTTTGTTCTATATCTATATGATGAAGAATATCAACACCAATAACCATATTAAATGTATTATTCTCATATGGTAATGACTCAGCTGCTGTAATATCAAAATTTGCTTCTTTATTGTTTTCTTTAAATAATTTTTTAGCTATCTTAATATTTTCTTCACTTATATCGAAACCATTTACCTTGTATCCAATACTAGCAAATCTTAATGCATTTTTACCTGGTCCAGTACCAAAGTCTAAAAGTTTTGCCTCTTTGAAATAATTATTTATAGCAAGAGAATATATTGACCAATAAGAGTTCCAAGGTCTCATTTCTAATCCCCTTTGGATTTTCTCCATAGGTGAAATATCTACTGTTTTATATGCACTGTTATTTTTTTGTGCATATTTATTATAAAAATTTCTTTCTCGTTCTTGACGACTAGTTAGAACAGAGTCCATCTTTATATCTCCCTTTGTGTTTCCCATGTTGATTCTAATTTTTCTGTAAATGTTTTATAAATAGCTATCAATGAAGCTGCATTAACAATAAACAAATAATAGGCAATTCCAAATAGTTTGTTATGCTTACCTGCGGACTCTAATGAATAGGCTATTAATACGCTGATATAATATAATGTCTGCAAGACAAATAGCAATATTAGGCTATTAGATGGTTCATACACAACACCAATAAAAGATACAAGATATAAACAAATTGCCACTAATGGCATAAGCCATCTTAAAACTTTATGACTTACTAATTGAAAACTAGCAGTAAAATGTTTAAATGGATTTAAAACACTTTTTGCATATAATAGTCCTGTTATACCACCACGTATAACCCTAACTCTCATATTCCACTCTTGAGATGATTTATTAGTTGTTAACTCGTAACATTTTGCTTCTGGTTCAGATACAATCCTATACCCTTTTGTAATGAACATTAATGGCTCAGTAAAGTCTTCAATAATATTAGAAGGAAGATCACTATATGCAACTTTTCTAAACGCAGTGATACATCCTATTGATCCTGTTAATGTTCCAAGTTTTGTTTGTGATTTCTTTATAATTGATTCATATCTCCAATACAGTTTTTGGCCAATACCCATTTGACTATTATTTGGATCTTTATAAATAAGATGACCCGTAACCATTCCTACAGATTCATCAGCAAAGTTTCTAACAAGTTTTTTCACAACATTTGGCTCATACTCAGTTGTTGCATCTGAGAATAAAATAATAGTTGCATCGACTCTCTTGAGAGCAATATTTCTTGCTTCAGTCTTCCCAACTCTTCCTTCGACCCTTATCAGACGTATTCCTTGACTTTCATAAGAATTTACAATTTCATCAGTTTTATCATTACTAGCATCACTCACAACAATAATATCTAGCAACTCCTTAGGATAATCAATAGCAAGTGAGTTTAGTATTTTTTCTTCAATATCGTTCTCTTCATTATATGCTGCAATCATTAAAGCAACTTTTGGTGTAATGGCGTCTTTCTTTACTTTTTTATTAATAATTAATCCTAAAAAAATTGTTAAAGCAAAGTACCCAAAGTATGTATAAAGAATAATGCCAAAAAGAATAAAAGCTAGGATAGTCATACAAATTCCCCTTGAGCTATAGGCTCATTAAGTTCTCTTGCACTTTCCACGATATCTTCTTGTAAAAGAAACGATTCAGTGATTGCTAAGGAAAGTAATATATATGGAAAAAGTAAGTACGCATGTGAGAGAAAAGTCACACAGACTCCATACCCAGCAATACTCATAAAGTATTCTGGATGAGTTTTCCTAATTTGCCATGCCTTAAAGCCTGCATACAACCATAAAGAAAGAAAGAAAAATAATCCCATAAAACCAGTTTCAGCAACGACTTGAAACCAAGACGAATGGGCAGTCATATGCTTACTCTCTGAACCAGTATCACCATCTATTGCATAAGAGGAAAAATTATCGTTAAACCCCCAAAAGCCAACACCGAAAACAGGGTTACGAATGGCCATATTAGCCCCGGCTTTCCAAAAAATGATTCTATTATTTGTAGAGCCTTCTAAATCAGCTCCCTTTCTGTTCATTAATGAAAATGATCCCAATGCACCAATAATTGCAATTGTTGCTATCATTGCAATATGTTTTTTTGATTTTACTTGTAAAAAGAAGTACGCACCAAAAGTAGCAAATAAAGCAAGCATTGCGCCTCTAGATTGTGATTGCCATACTAAGTAGGACATAACAATTATTGCTCCAGAAGCTAATAACCATGAAAATGGTTTTAGTTTTGTCTTCAAGATAAAAAAGAGGGTAAATGGTATCGCGAGAATAAAAATGGCAGCAACATCGTTAGAGTTTGATAAAATACCAACACTTTCTAATCTTTGCATTCCATCTTCTAAAACAACTCCAGAGGTATTTTGTGCCTCGATCATCATTGTATTATAAAAACTAACAATACTTTTTTCTATAATTGCTAGAACTAAAGCTGCTTTGGCAGGAATCATATCTGAAGTCTTAGTAAATGAATTTTGAATTAAAATGAAGACTATAATCCCCTTGGAAAAGACTTCAGCATAGTTATATATTGAGTCTGCTTGATTATTACTAAAGAAAGCTGATAGAAAAACCCATGAGGCAAATAAAACAATGAGGAGTGTTCCTATATTTATACGAACAAACATTTCTTTTTTAGCTATTTTATGACCCAACAAAGACAATGCAGTTAAATAAAAGATGTCCCTTGGCATAGATTGCATCAGTTGGTTATCAAATGTCTCCCATGGTCTTGACAATAATAAATATACAAAAAAACTAATTGCATATTTAGGAGATAAAAGACTAAAGGTAACTAGTAATGCAAATTCAACTGAAAAGAAAATACCAAAATTATTCCATGACTCCAAGAATGTAAACGTCAGTCCAACAAACATTGTTACAAAAACAATTGCAAAGTACTTTCTTTTCTCAATCCTAATATTGTCTTTTATTGTATCGAGATCTCGATAAGCAAAAAAAGTGAACACCCCGGCAAGCAGGGCGAAAAACACTTGGTGTGTATTTAATATAAAAAGATTAAATGCATCCATTTATTGAGTTAAATCCTCTTCAATATTAATATTTTGTTGTGTTTTATTTTTTTTGAATACTTTAGTAATAGTGTATGTACCAATAAGTTCTGTATTAAGATCTCCAGCTTCGATCTGTAATAATTCTCTTTTACTAGGAATCATTATTTCTTTTATAAAAACATATAAAAATGCAAAGATCAGTGCCAAGATAAACCCTACACTTGCGAATAATCTTTTCTTAGGCCAAATAGGCGCTGATGGTAATTGAGGTCTTTTAATAATACCAATGTATGATTCAAGAGATTTTTTCTCGATATCTAAGGCCATATTAAAGTCATGATATTTTGAATAGAATTTACCTGTTATTCGTCCATTAACCTCTTTGTTTGTAGGCATCGTTAGAGATGCTGTATCAATAATTTCAATATTAGATGCTTTATATTCTTCTAACCAATTCTCGATTGTATTTTTCTTTGTAACTAAGTCTCGAATTTTTGGATGTGAAACATTATATTGTTTACTTAGGGCAGCAATATTAGACTCAATTTTTTTTAATTCAGCACTTAAAACCTCAGGTGATTTTGATGCTAAAGCTTTCTCTGATCCTTTTGTGGTCATTTTTTGAGATGCACTAAAAGACTTAAGACGTCTTAGCATCATCTGTTTAACCATTTCTATAGTCTTTACTCTTCCATTAATAAATTGAGCTTTAACCCTATCTAACGTTTTTTCAGAAACCTTCTTAGCAGTAAACGGATCAGAATCAGTAAAAGTAACTTGATAACTTTGTCCACCAGTTGAGAAAGCACTAAATCTATCCCTTAAAAGCTGTCTATTTCTTGCGACAGTTGCTTCTCCATCATCCAAAGAATAAATATTATGATCTTGTGCAATTTGATCAATAAAATCATCACTAATCGCTTCTTTAACCATTGAATCAATTGTGAATCTCATTTCTGGAACGTTATAAACACCTGGGATGATTTCAGATATCAAAGGATTTTTAAAATATTTAGAATATACGTTTATCTCAAATTCAGATTTATACTTCTTTTTCATGAACGTAGTTAGAGATATTGAAAAACCGACAGTTAGTATCATAATTAGAGCAATTGCTTTTTTATACGAAAACAAAATGCCAAAAATATCTTTAATCATTACTTTATCTGATTTCATATTATGCCCTGTACTCAACTAACCCTAAAATTGGCAGGTCAGCATCATTGATGAGATTTGTAATATAACGAGATTTTTTTATACCAACTGACTTATCAGACCTTGTGATAAGGGCACTATCAATTGATATTTCTGGTAGAGTTGATGTTTGTATATTTTTATTTACATTATGGATAATAAAAATTTGATCATTATGCCTTGAAAGCTCATCTAAGTATATCTTTAACTGATCAATATTTGACTCAACATAATCAAGATCTTTAATATTCTGATATTCAATACCAGGTGTAGTTTGCTTTGCTTCTGACCTCAAATCTAAAACAAAAGATTTTCTTCCATATATCTTAGTTAGATCGGAAACTAGCTCTTGAGCAAACTCTCCATGACCTTCTTCAGGGTAGTCTGAAGTGACTAAAATAGTTTTAGGACCTTTCGTTCTTAGTAAAAAGTCAATATTTTTAATAACTTGCAATGACTCAGAGTCATTTTTAATCTGATTTGTGTTCATTTATACCTCATATAGAGATATTTTATCACCACAGCGCATTACTAGCAGTTAATTTTATAAAGACATGTAAAAATTACCAAAAAAAGGCCCAAGATAAACTTGGGCCTCTAAATATATATAATTAGGAATAATTAGTTTGCTGGTTTAAAGCTCGCTTCGATGACTTTACCATTTGTCGTAGAGTAAGAAACACCTCTCCACATAATACCTTCTGCAGTTTCTCTTAAAGAAAGAGCTAGTTTGATTTTGTTTTTATGTGTAAGAGTTAAAACACCGTTTTTAGCGAAAAACTTACCTTGAAAATCAATAACTACTAATCCGTTATCAGCTACAAAACTTGCAGAGTATACATTTGGAAGAAATGATTTAACTGATAATGTACCTTTAATCCCTAGGATTTCGCCTTTTATATCACCAATTGCACTATTTGCACTTAGAGAGTATGGAACCTTTCCAGCAAAAATGGTTCTTGTAGAAAAGTTTTGTGTTCCTTTAAAGACAATTGTATTTGATCTTGTTGTGTTAATCGTTCCCTTGATGGCCCCAGTGGCTCTATTAATTTTTAGTTCAAATTTTGAGCTTAAACTTCCATTAGAAACAAGTTTTCCTTTAATTGTGCTACCAACAATAGTTGAATGAGTATAAGAAAAAACAATTGTATTTAGTTTTGAATTCATAAAGTTAACAACGAGGTTTTCTTCTGAACTTGAATCTAAAACAACAACTTTATCAAAATCAAGTATCTTCTCATCACCTTCAACAACAGAAACTGTATAAACACCTTCATGAGCTGGATCTAGTGCAGTTAGTTTGATTGTAATATCTGAAGCTAAAGAAGCTGCTGCTCTTGGTATCCAATCTTCATCACCCATCTGAACAGTATAGTCTTTTGCACCTTCTGCAAAAGCAACTAATTCATTTAAAGTGTTTAGATTTTCAATATTATTTAGTTGTCCTTGAAAATAAGCAATAACTTCATATCTTTTAGTTGCATTATCAAGCTGCTTAAAAAGATTTAACATTTTATCTGCTTTAACAACATCATATTTTGCTAAATTTAAAATTGAGTTGTTAGCAAGTGTACTAGCTTCTCTAGTTACCCAGTCAGCATCACCCATTTTAATAGTAAGAGCTTTAATATCAGCTGCTGCTGTTAGCAAGTTCTTTAAGATTTTTACATCTTGAGAATCAACATACGTATATACTAATTTATTAGTATAGTTATATCTTTGATTTTCATCTAATTCTGTTAAAGCTGCCATTGTATCAACAACACTACAAACAGGTACTCCACAAACTGCAACACCATCGTCAAGTGGACCAGTTGCTTGTGCCATACCAAATTGTGGTAGAGCTAGAGTAACTAGTAGAGCTGATGAGCTAATTACTTTTCCTAATTTTAACATTACTTTCTCCTAGTATATTTACTAATTTAATTTAAATTTCTTCTTAACTACTTCACCGTTCTTAAGGATTATTAATGCTGATCCGCTAAGTGGCTTTGTTAAAAACTTTGTCTTTAATTTTATTGTGAAGTTACTTTTAGCAGAAAACGACTTGATATCTCTTTTAAAGTTTTCAGCAAAAGAATATGTTACTGATTCTATTTCAAAGATATCAATTTCTGTTTTCAAAGAAAGAAATGTATTCTTTCTAGAACTGCTATTTGTAATTGAGAAATCCTCTTTAGTATAAATTGAATTTTTAACATTTCCTAAAACAACTCTTTCTAAATCATCAAGTCTTGTTAAAGCATTATAATGAGCTGTAATCATCTCTCTATAATCTTTTAAGTAATAAAGTTCAGCTTCAATTAGGTCTGAAACTGCAATATTACCAGCTTTAAAGTCTTCAATGCTTGTTTTCATGTATGCTTTTGTTTTATCAGCTATGTCTTTTTCAGATAAGAAAAAGTCTACTGAGTTTCTAAACATATTTTCTCGGGTATAAGTATTGTTATAAACTGTATCAACAACTGCTTCTTTTCTTAGAATTGATTGGTTAATTTTAGAACCTTCCGCTCGAACATTTGCAAGATAACCAAATCCAATTCCATTAAAACTGAGAATTGACCATCTTGTAGAGTTTCTTGAGTCATACGAAGCATTCACCATGGCTTGAGCTGACTTAACCTCATAAGATCTTTCTTGAGCAACTGTT
>CAXGOD010000013.1:0-14067 GCA_964011245.1 uncultured Bacteriovoracaceae bacterium
GTTGGCAAGCATAACATATTGAATATCACTGCTTGTTTGATGTTATTGCATAAGTATGACTTTACTCCTGCTGAGCTCCAGCAAGCTGTAAAAGATTTATCGATGGTTAAAAGACGCCAAGAGCTAAGAGGAAAATATAAAGAAGCTTTCGTAATTGATGATTTTGCTCATCACCCTAAGGCCATCAGCTTAACTGTTGATGCAATTAAAACTAAATATCCAAACCAACAAATTATTACTGTATTTGAACCAGTATCAGCTACTGCAAGAAGTAATGTTTTTCAAAAAGAATTTGCTGAAAGTTTACAGAATTCCGATAAGGTTATTATTGCTCAGAATCCAATTCCAACAACAGTCAAGGAGCAGAAGAATCTTAACTGTGAGCAGCTAGTACAGGATATATCAAAGTTTGGGGTAACCGCTAATAATGTAACTTCATTAGATGCGCTACGAGAAACAATTGATATTTATATAAACTCAAATAGTGTATTGCTTATTTTAAGCAATAGAACTTGTTTAGGATTATGGGAATCAGATTTTGTTAATGAAATTAATTAGTATCATTCTTATTCTTATTAGTTTTCAGGTTCATGCCGAAAGCCCTGATAACTTTGCATGGAGTGGTAATCTTTATAAAAAGATTCAAAAGTATACTAAAATTCATAAACAATACTTTAAAAAAGTTTGTACTCCGGGAACGGAGTTTAAGTACTATAAGTTGCTTCGAGAGTATAGAGGACAAGGTAACTATCTACCACTACTTGAGAACGATATCGATCGAAAGGCAATTAACGCAAACTTAAAGCATTTCAAAAGAAAACTGTCTCATATTAAAAAAATAGCTAAAAAAGTTAGAAAGAGTAAAAGGTTACCAAAGTTTAAACTTGTAGCAAAAGATCTTAAGGCTTCTATAAAAGAACTACTGTCCTTAAAGAAAAAATACTACGCAGAAGTTTCTGATAAGAAAAAACTGAAACTTATTAGTGAGTCAGATAAAAGGCTTAAACTTTTAACTCAGCAGTTTGATACATTTTTAAATAGAGTCTATTTTCTTAAAAGTTATAATTTTCCTAATGATCATCTAAAGAATAGAGCAGAGTATGAAAAATACAAGGATTACGATGATAAAAAGAATAAAAATAAGGCCAATAAAATCTTTTTTTATAGAAGAATAGTAGAGGATGGAACCTATAATCATAAACATCAAAAATCTGATTTATACACAAGATCAACATTGGATACTGTTTACTTTAAGATAAGAAAACAAAAGCATTTTATTGATGAAAATGTTAGATATGATCTTGAATGGGTCTTAAGAAATGTCGAAAGGTTTCTAAAAGAGGGGCGAAGAGCACAGATGGCCCGTCTTAAAGACTGGAAAAAAAGAACAAATGATGGTTATAAATTTTATAAAGATATAATTCAGCAAAAAAATAAAAAGAAAGCAAAAAAACTCGTTCAAGATAGAAATGAAGCAACAATTAATTTAAAAAAGTATGTATACTCCAAACAGGCAGAGTCGTATCGATTTTGGATGAAACAAGATCGTTTATGGAGGTCACTTTTTTCTTTGGAAACAATTCTCTATAATGAAGTTGGTGTGATCGATGGCAAAGATGCACTTGAAAGAAGAGATGTTGCTCAAATTGTTATGAATAGATATTTAAATGATTTTTATAGCTCCCTCGATGAGAAGCAGGAGTTAGTAAAATATTTAAAAGCTGGTGAAGACAAGTATGAAGGTAATAGATGGTTGAATACGCTTTTCCGTGTTGGTGAATTCTCATTCACTTATCATTATATCTCAGCTGTTGTGAAGATCTTCTGCCCTGATATGAGTCGCAGAGGTAGAAAGCTTCGTAAGAAAAATTTGAAGATTTCTCTTAAAGCCTTGAAGTCTTTTAAGGAAGATTATCTGGCCATGCGTTATTTTTCTCGTGTCTCGATGCTTGGAAAGATAGATATGAGTACAGTTTGGTCTGAGTATGAAAAGATCGCTGAGAAGCCTGGATACGAGGTTTCTAGACAAAGATCTCTAGAGCGAAACTTCCATGCGGATAACTACGAGTTTCTCTATAACTTTAAAGACCCTAAAGGGGTAAGTTATCAGGTCATAAAGATCAAAGATAAGATCTATTCAATGACCTGGATCCGTGGAAGACCTCGATTTTACAAGTATAGAAACCCACATCTATTTACGTATTTTCAAAAGAAGTAATTGCCGTAAAGCTCTAAAAATAGTATAAATTTCCATTAGTGTATTATTTATTTAGTTGGGACAACAATCCCACGGAGGACAATAGAATGCTTAAGAATTACGTATTTACATCAGAGTCAGTAACTGAAGGTCACCCAGATAAGATTGCAGATCAAATCAGTGATAGCATATTAGACGCTTTATTAGCTCAAGACCCAAAATCTAGAGTAGCTTGTGAGACTTTAATCACAACTGGAATGATTCAGCTTGCTGGAGAAATAACTACAAACGCAAATATTGATTACCATGAGATAGCTCGTGAGACTGTTAGAAGAATTGGTTACGATCATTCTGATAAAGGCTTTGACGCAAATACTTGTGGTGTAAACCTTGCACTAGATAAACAATCTGTAGATATTGCAGCAGGTGTAAACGAAGGTGAAGGAGTAGATCTTGACCAAGGTGCTGGAGATCAAGGGATTATGTTTGGTTACGCTTGTAATGAAACAGACTCTTATATGCCAATGACGATCGATCTTTCTCATAAGCTTGCTAAAAGGTTAGCTGTGGTAAGACATGAAAATATTGTTCCTGGCTTAAGAGCTGATGGAAAAACACAGGTTTCAGCTGAATACGTAGACGGCGTTTTAAAAAGAATTGATTCAGTTGTAGTTTCAACTCAGCACTGTGAAAGTATAACTCAAACTCAGCTTCACGAAGCAATTAGAGAAGAGGTTATCAATAAAACATGTCCTGAAAACTTAATTGATGATAATACAAAGTTTTATATCAACCCAACTGGTAAGTTTGTTATTGGTGGACCAATGGGAGATGTTGGATTAACTGGTAGAAAAATTATCGTTGATACATATGGTGGTCACGGAGCTCACGGTGGTGGTGCTTTTTCTGGTAAAGATCCTTCAAAAGTTGATAGATCGGCTACATATGCTGCAAGACAAGTTGCTAAGCATGTAGTTGCTGCTGGACTTGCTGACAGAGCTTTAGTTCAAGTTGCTTACGCAATTGGTGTAAGTGAGCCAATGAGCTTCTTAGTAGATACTTTTGGAACTAATAAAGTAGATCAAGATGCAATTACAAAAGCTGTAAATGAAATCTTCGACATGAGACCAAAGGCCATTGTTCAAAGACTTGATCTTTTAAGACCAATCTATACAGACACTGCTGCTTATGGTCACTTTGGTAGATCAACTGATAATGGTGGATTTAACTGGGAAAGATTAGATTACCTTGAAGAGCTTAAATCTAAATTCTAATTTGAAATTAAATGTATTTTATAGGGCCTCACTTTTGTGGGGCTTTTTTATTTTTAAATTACTGATATAATTGAACAATGGATGAAATATACTTTTTAACGCGTTACATTCCATTTTGGGCGATTCCCGGTGTTATGATCGGTGGAGAGTTTGCTTATTTGTTTTGGATTAGAAAAAAGAAAAAATCTACAATGATTAGTTTGACTATTGCGTCAATTTCATTTGTATGCCTTATCTATTATTTTTGGGCCGGTGGCCCTGAAAAATCAGTACAATACCTCATGAAACTCGTTCGTTTCTATTCAGATTGATCTCAAATTAACAATTGTTAGAGTAAGTTTAAGAAAGGTTTTCCTGGTGTTAAAAAATTGACACCCACGTCAATCTTCGCTAGCATTTTTAATGAGAGAGAGGAGTTGATCAATGGAAGATTTAAATTTTCTGCACAAATCATATGATCACAAACGCATAGATAGTGTTGCAGAGTCAAAAGATGAGATTGAGAGTTTTGGTCTAAATCCAAAAATTATTATTGTTGAAGACGATAAAGTTTTAGGGTTAAGCATCAAGAAGTACTTAATGAAAACACTTGAGTGTGAAGTTGAGTTATTTACCAGTTCAATGGATTGCCTAGCATATGCTTACAATATGCCTAAGAAAAGTGAGCCATTTTGTTTAGTTACAGATATTAGTTTAGAAGCCGGAGCTGATGGTCTTCTTTTAATTGATAACTTAAAAGATAAGGGCTTTAACTTTGTTTCCATTGCAATGACTGGTTTTGCGTCAATTGAAAATGCCATTTCTGCTACTAAGAAAGGTGTTTATCACTATTTAACTAAGCCATTTGAGTTGGAAAATCTTCAGATGCTAGTTATAGAAGCTATTTCAAATAAGCTTGGTATTAAGACATCAATCTTAAAGTCAAAAAGTGAAAAAACTCTTGGAAGTTCTCAAGGGAAAATCATTAAAAATATTAAAATCGAACATCCTACTGAAGAGGATATCTTCTGTGGAATGATCGGTAGATCTCAGCAGATGAAAGATGTTTTTGAAAGAATTCAAAAAGTCGCATTAACTGAGTCAACAGTGCTAATAACTGGACCTTCAGGTACAGGGAAAGAGCTTGTAGCTCAAGCCATCCATAATTTATCAGCTAGAGTTTCAGAGTCTTGTGTATCTGTTAACTGTGGAGCTATTCCTGGTGAGTTATTAGAGAGTGAGTTGTTTGGGCATATGAAAGGATCTTTTACGGGAGCTATCTCAAATAGAAAAGGTCGTTTTGAAATTGCAGATAAAGGAAGCATGTTTCTTGATGAGATTGGTGATATGCCACAACTGCTTCAAGTAAAACTTCTAAGAGTTCTTCAAAATAGAACAATTGAGCCAGTAGGATCAACTGAAGCAATTAATATCGATGCTAGGGTTATCGCAGCTACTCACCGTGACTTAGAGAAGATGGTTGCAGAGAATAAGTTTAGAGAAGATTTATTTTATCGTCTTAATGTTATTCCAATAAAGATACCAGCTTTAAAAGACAGAAAAGAAGATATCCCATTACTAATTAGCTATTTTGTGAACAAGTTCACATCAGCAGATAGAAGTAATGAGATCGAATTTTCTGATAAGACTTTAACTATGCTTATCGACTATGATTGGCCAGGAAACGTTAGAGAACTTGAGAATATAATTGAAAGACTAGTTATTCTTAGAGGTGGTAATGAAATTCTACCTGAGGATTTACCTGCAAAAATCTTTAGACATAATCCATTAGCGACAGATCATTATAAGCATATCTTTGAATTACCTGAAGATGGTGTAGATCTAAAAAGAGTCCTATCTGATATTGAAGATTCATTAATTCTTCAAGCTCTTAGCTATACAGACGGAAATAAAAACCAAGCTTCAAAATTATTAACGTTAAATAGAACAACGTTAATAGAAAAAATGAAGAAAAAGGCCTTGCATATATAGGCATGATACTCCCAGAAAAAATTCTTAAAAATATAGGTCAGGGTGAAAACCCTGACCTTTCTATTTTAGTGTCCGAATTTGATAAAGAGTTAGATTCTCATTTTGGTATTGCCTACACTGATGGTGAAGTTGAAATTACCTCAGACGATGAACCAATATACAAAGGTCTTTTGCAAGAGGCCTTAATGACTAGCTACTTAGACTACCACCAAATATTTAAAGACATGGGTTTTGGAAAAACGTTTGTTGATTTAGGAGCAGGGTATTGTAGAGGCTCACTCCTTGCCACTGATAAGTCCTATGGAGTTGACTGTGTAAGCATAGAGGTTGAGCCAAGTAGAGCACAATATGCAAGAAAGTTTATAGGTGAAAGCTCTGGAAATGTCGTTATAGCAGACCTTGCGAGCCCTGAGTTTTCGTTGCCTACTTGTGATGGAATGTTGCTCTATATACCCACAGGAGAGGTTTTAAACAAAATTATAAAAAAATTGATTATGACTGGTACAGAAGGGTCAATTCTATATGTAGTAGAGTCCCATGGAGACTTTATTGAAAACCTAAGATTCTATCAGGATATGTTTGTTGAAGTTGAATCTAGTTTAAAGACAAGTATTCAGAGGCATGACTATAAAATATATAAATTTCGATTAACCAATCTTCAAAGAGTAAAAGAGAAACTTCAAAGTATAGAGAGAGAAGATTATTTGGAGAAAATTTTATTTCCTTACTGGCTTTTAAAGTTTTCAACAATGGATACTGAAGTTTTAGTTAGGTCGAAAATTTCGGGTACTGAAAAGGTACGAACATGGAGTGCAAATTTAAAAGGAGCCCAGCTTTTAAATTATAATGGAGAGTTCGGATTACAACTTCAAACCCCTTCAAGGATCCTCCAATTGGACACTCAGGATAAAATAATTTCATAGTAAAGTGCTTTACTCGAGTACAGTTAAGTTACTGGAAATAAATAAATGTTAGTTGGAGTTAGCTTTTTGACAGGAAAAAAATTGCCCGGGAGTAAAATTTTCCTTTAATCTGGCGCAAAAACAGGTACAATAAAGTTGAGAGCACCATCAGGACGATGTGTTCTAAAAACTTATGGGACAGGATGTTTCAAATCATGATGAGCAGAACGATCAAAATTCTGACATTACTAATAACAATTGTGGGAAGTTTTTCCGCATTCGCTAAAGTTCTTGAACAAGAAGAATTCAAAACACATCTACGTTGGACACTAACTGGAGTTAAAGAACAAGTTCTTGTGAAGAAAGGTTCAGATACACTTACAATTAAAACATTAGATAAGAAACTCTTTACACAGCTTGTAGCAGACCTTTTAAAGCTTTCTAAAAAAACAAACTATATTAAAGACTTTGAATACAATGGTGAAAAGTTACCAGCTGAACCTGCAAAGTTAACTCTTCGTTTAGCAGATGACTCAGTAGAGTTATTCACATTTTATAAAGACCAAGCTAAAAAGCACATTATAGATTTTTGGATTAATAAAGATTTAGTAACTACTAAAAAAGCTTCAGTAGTTAAAAAACCTGCAGTAATTAAATTAGCTAAACCAGTTAAGAAAATTACAAAAAAGAAAACTAGACCTATTCCTTTAAAGAAGAAATCGAAAAATAAAAAAATATCAAGAGTTCTTGATCCTGAAGCTCTTATGGAGCAAAGCCAAAAGAAAGGGTATA
Organism: uncultured Bacteriovoracaceae bacterium; assembly: GCA_964011245.1. GTDB lineage: Bacteria > Bdellovibrionota > Bacteriovoracia > Bacteriovoracales > Bacteriovoracaceae > CAKZJW01. The sequence continues at coordinate 7,137 of CAXGOD010000013.1, forward strand.
GAGACTTCCGTTATGGTGCAGCTTTTATATGGGATTATCAGGCTTTTATCCCACCTCTAAAACAAGATGTTAACTTATCTGTTAAAACACCTAGTTACTTATATGAAGTAAAGGATAGAGAGTTTAAGCAAGATCCTAAAGAAGCTAATATGCAGCTTACTATTAATTTCTACCGCAAAGAACAGTGGGGATTAATGACAAGGTCTATTAGACTTTATGAAAATAAATACGGTAAAGATAAAAATGCTGAAATTAATGAATTTATGAAAGCGGTATCATTAATTAGAAATGTAATTAAACCAAATCTAAAAACTTCAGGTTTAACGGATGCTGAAAAATCAAAGATATCTGAGCTAGAAGCTAATGAACAGCCAATTCCAAATTATTTACAAGTTAAGCTTTCAGACAAAGGTACATTTCAAGCAGCTATTAATATATTAAGCTCTATAGTAGATAAAACTGAAGACTATGATCTTAAAAAAGCAGCTAGCCGTTATACTCTTCAAAACTCTATTAATAGAAAAGACTTTATAAGCTCTCTTCAATTAGCGAAAAAGCTTTATGTTGCTTCGACAGAGAATTTTGATGACGATATGATTATCTTCTCATCTAAAGTTATTTTATATAGTCTTGCTCAGTTAAAGCAGTTAGATAAAATCAAAGAATTCCTTTCAAATAAAGCAGTTATGAGAGTTCTTCCAAAGCAAGAGGGAACTGCATACATTATCTATGTAAACCTCATGAAAGGGAAAACAAACCAGGTTATCTCTGAGTTTAGAGCTAATGAGAAGGCAATGGTTAAACCTGTTCATCCAGCAATCCTTTTTAACACTGCTGAGGCATATTTTAGAGAAGCTCAATATGCTAAAGCAATTAAGCTATATGATAATTATTTAGTTAATTATTCATTTTTTCAAAATAGCTCAAATGCAAATCTTAGAATTGCTCTTTCATATGATCTTTTAAATAAAGATCTTAAAAAGGTTTTAAATCTATATAAAGCTGCAATTAATAGGGCTTCAGATCCTGCTATACGATATGAGGCTAAACTTAGGTATGTTGGTCTTCGTTTAGCAAGGAAAATGAATCCATCAGAAGCAGACAAAGAAACAATTGCATTCTTGGATCAAACATCACAAGAAAGAAAGAGTCTTGGCCATGATGTAAGAAAACTTCTTTGGTTAGTAAGGTTAAGAACAATGATTAATACTGAAAAGTATAACGATGCTATGGCCTATCTTTCAACAATACCTTTAGAAACGCTTAGAATGGTTGATGCGAGAACATTTGATGCAGACGGAGCAGAAGTTGTTTTAGGACTAGTTAAAGCTGAATACTTAAATCAGAACTACTCAAAAGTAGTAAAGATCTGGGAAGTATACAAAGAGAAATATGAGAATAAAGTTGCTAGAAGCTCATATGCAAATTTCATTGTTACTGATTCATACCTAAAGTTAGGCCTTGAGAACTCATTTTCTAGATCATTTAAAGAACTAGAGTCACTAAAGAAAAGAAAGGTTAGAACCTTTCCTAAGTGGATAAAATCACATAAAAACATTAAGATTCAAGACTATTTAATTGAGTTAGAACTTAGTAAGTACGTGTTAAATAAAGACTGGAAGAAAGTTTCGAATTTTTTAGAGAAGCATAGAAAAAACAAGAATATTAATTATAATTTTTACAAAGGTCTTGTGAATTTTCATGGGAAAAAATACAATAGTACTGTGATCAATTATGAAAAGATTCTGGTCACTCCAAATATCAAAAACTTTTTATCACCTAAACAAAGTAAAACAATGCTAGCAACTTACATCGAGTCACTTTATCAGCTTCCAGATCAGATTAGATTCAGAAAGAATGTATCTGCTCTTGTTAACGATTTAAGAAGAAATACTAAGAGTAGTTATGATGAGATGCTTGAAAGGTTTGAATACCTTTATATCGAATCTCTGTTTGGTGAGAAAAAAGCAAAATATAAATTACTTTTAAAGAAGACGAGTGAATTTGCAAATGCTCATAAGTCTTCAACTTATTTAAATAGAATCAGTTTTCTTAAAGGTGTTGCTCTAATCAAAACATCCCAGGAAGGGAAAGGAAAAGAGCTTCTAGAGAAACTAATAAATAAAAACGAAACACCGGAGTATTTAAAAGGTTTAGCAAGGTCGGAGTTAGCGACACTTGCCCTTAAAAATAAAACATTGTAACAAAAAATGGCATAGTACAAAAAGACAGGAGGTCTAATGTTTGCATCAGAAGAAAACTTGGTAGGAAATCATCCCAAATTCGTGAAAGCAGTTGAGTTTGCTAAGAATTTATCAGTTACAAAATCACCAGTATTAGTTGTTGGAGAATCAGGTTCAGGTAAAAAAGCTTTTTGCCAGTTCGTTCACAGCAATTCAGCAAGAAACGCAGGGAAAACTCTAGTTGTTGATTGCGCGCAGGAAGCTAAAGCTGTAGAAAACGAAATTTTAGGTCACAGAGATGAAGAAACAGGAAGTTTCAACAGAGGTGTACTTGAAAGAGCGAATGGTGGATCAGTTATTTTAGCTAACATCGATGCTTTAGATGAAAAATTTCAAAAAAGACTTTATCAAATTCTTCAAGAGTTAGGTGATTATGACCTAGACGTAAGAATCATGGCTACAACAACTAAGAATTTATCTAAGTATGTTGGTGCAGGTAGATTCTACAGAGCTCTTTATACATACTTTTCAGGATCTCAAATCGTTCTTGTTCCTTTAAGAGAAAGAGGAAGCGATATTGAGTTATTAGCTCAACATTTTGCTAATAACTGGACAACAGCAAACGAAAAAGCAACGATCAGCTTTTCAGAAGAAGCTAAGAAAAAGATTTGTTCTTTTTACTGGGCACATAATGTTGCTGAACTTAAGTCTGTTATCGAAAACACAATCGCAAATACAGAAGATGCAATCATTGATATCAATGCAATTGAGCTTGGTGAGAAGAAAACTGAAGCTGAGTCAAATGAAGTTGATGAAGATGGATTAAGATTAATGAGCCTAAAAGAAGCAGAAAAACTTCTTATCAAAAAAGCTCTTATTCATACTTCTGAAAACAGAACTCAAGCAGCTAAGATTCTTGGTGTATCAATCAGAACATTAAGAAACAAAATCAATGAGTATAGAAATAACGGAAATAACTACTTTGTTAACTTAAGGTAACTAGGACTAGAAGGTTTTTATGAACGTAAATGACAAAACATTACAAGCATTAGCATCAGGAATGAAGTTTAGAGAAATGCGCCAGGAGATGATTTCATCAAATGTTGCAAACGCTGAGACTCCTGGCTACAAAGCAAAGCGCTTAGATTTTGAAAAAGCACTTGCAAGAGCTCTAGATGTAGATGGTCAGATGGGAATGAAAGTTGAAGATGGCCAGCACTACGATGTAGGAAATGGCGGATTTGAAAATTTAGAACCAGAAGTTTATGAAGATCCTAATGGTGTAGTTAACGAAAGTGGAAACACTGTTAACAGAGAAGACGAAATGGCGAGAATGGCGCAAAACAAGATTATGTACGATGCGCTTGTTCAGCTAACTAATAAGAAATTAGGGATGAAAAAATATATCCTTAATTCTGAAAGGTAGGAGATCTAAATGGATTTATTAAAAAGTATGAAAATTAGCTCCAGTGGTTTAGCAGCAAATCGTAAAAGAATTGAAGCAATCTCATCCAACATCGCAAACGCACAAACTACGCGTACTGCAGAAGGTGGACCATATCGTCGTAAAGAAGTAGCTTTCGGCTCTGAGCCGGCAAGAGATAATTTTGCTGATGTATTAGAAGGCGAAATAGACGCTCATGCTCAGAAAGTTCATGCAACTGAAGTAGTATCAACCAATGAACCTCCGATACTTAAATATGACCCAACTCATCCGGATGCAAACGCGGATGGGTATGTCGCTATGCCAAACATTAATGTAATGAAGGAAATGGCGGATATGATTTCAGCGCAAAGAGCTTATGAAGCAAATATATCAGCAATTAATACAAGTAAGAGTATGGCAATGAAGGCCTTAGAGATAGGAAGATAAGGGGTAGAAAATGATAAAGACATATAATCAAATGCAAAACACTCTTAAAAGCGCCAATATGAAAAATTGGAACAAAAGTGTTGAGCTAGGTAATAGAATTGACTTTAGAAACTCACCTCTAGAGAATCCTGGACAGGTTGATGGTGGAAAGACTTTTGGAGAGTTCCTTACAGACTCCATTTCAAAAGTAAATGATATGCAACACCAAGCTAACGTATCTATGGAAAAGTTAGCAAGTGGTGAGTCTAAGAACTTACACGAAACAATGTTAGCAGTTGAGAAGGCTGACATTGCATTTAGAACAATGAACCAAGTCCGTTCTAAGGTTTTAGATGCTTATAAAGAAATAATGAAGATGCAAGTCTAGTTCGCTAGATTGATGGGATGGACACCTATAGAATAGTCCAAAATTAATTTAGACTAGAATCAGGAGGATTCAGTTGAACGACTTTTTTACACAGGTAACACAAAACTTTACAGACTTCTTTAAGTCCTTAGATGCTAATAGGCGTGTAGGACTTGTTGTTATTGGGACTCTCGTTGTTGGTACGGTTATCGCTGTCATAGTTTGGGCTTCAAAAACACAGTATAAGTTACTTTATACAGATCTAAATAAAGAAGATGCTGCAACAATATCTCAGTTATTAGATGGTGGAAAAATTCCATATCAAGTTAAGGACGATGGAAAGAGTATCTACGTTCCAGAAGATCAAACTGAGCGTTGGAGACTAGAGATTGCTAAAAAAGGTGTTAATCTAACAAGTACTGTTGGTTACGAAGTTTTTGATAAACAAGCTTTTGGTACGACTAGTTTTGTTCAGAAAATTAATAAGCAAAGAGCGATCGAAGGCGAGTTAATGAAGACGATCAAGCACATCAGAGGTATTAATCGTGCTCGTGTCCATTTATCTCTTCCGGAATCAAGTCCATTTGTTACAGAAAAGAAGCCACCTAGTGCATCTGTTGTATTGGATTTAGAAAGAGGGTTTGATTTAACGAAAAATGAGATCAAAGGTGTTCAACATCTAATTGCTTCCTCTGTAGATGGGATGAGAGTATCTAATGTTGTCATTATCGATTCAAAAGGTGGAAAGTTAACAGAAAATATGGGGGACGCTATGGCCCAACATACTGCTAACAGACTAGCTCTTGAGTCAAAAGTAAACAGACAATATGAACAACAAATTGAAGAGATTCTTAAAAGAGTTGTTGGTGAAGGTAAAGTCATTGCAAAAGTAAATGTAAAGATGGACTTCACAGAGGCCTTTGAAACGAAAACAAGTTATGACGGTGAAAACACAGCGGTAGTATCAGAAGTCGCTAACAAAGCTCAATACAAAGGTTCAAGACCATCACCGCAGGGGATTCCTGGAGCAAGAAGTAATCTTCCAGGTGAGAAACCTCAACCAGGTATTCCTGAAACAAGAAATGATACTGATAAATCATTAACAACAAAAAATTATAATGTTCCAAAAACGGTAACCCAGTCGAAGAAACCAACTGCAGAGATTAATAACTTAAGTGTTGCAGTAATGGTTGATGGTAAAAGAGTTCCACAGCTTGATGCTAACGGAGAACCACTTCTAAATGATGAGGGGATCCCTGTTACTAAGTATGAGCCATGGAGTGAAGCTGAAATTGCTAACTTTCAAGCGATAGTAGCCTCAGCAGTTGGAATAAGTGAAGGTCGTGGGGACTCTATCACTATTAAGAATATGGAATTTGCTCAAGAGGATTTATCTGAAGCAGAAGCATTCTTAAGACAAAGAGAGAACAGAGAGATTATTAAAAACCTAACGAAGTATTTAATGATCGGTATTTTAATTACATTATTATTCTTTGTAGTAGTAAGACCATTCATTCAGTGGATCACAGAAAACACTGTTGAATCAATTGAAGATTTCTTACCTAAAACAATTGAAGAGCTTGAAAAAATTCAAGCAAATCAAAAGTTACCAGGTTTAGAGGATGCACTACCTACCATTGAAGACAAGATGAACCCTGAGAAAATTGAAGGGAATATGATTAAAGAGCGTTTGATCAATTTAATTGAGGCCAACCCAGCGAAAGCAGCACAGGTTGTTCATGAGATGATTCATTCGCAAGACGCGAATAAGGAAATTGCGTAGTAGCAATTTCCATATTGCTTAATAGCAAAAAAGATAGAATCCGATTAGGGGAATAGGAGCTTAACGTGGCAGAAATTAAAACTCTCGATCCAGATGTAGAATACGCACTACTTACAGGTCTAGATAAATCAGCGATCCTAATGAGTTCATTAGGGCCAAATCCCTCGAAGATGATCTTTAAATTCATGAAAGATAACGATGTAAAGCGTCTGATTAATCAAATGTCACTAATTAATAAGTCTCCAATTTGGATGGTGAAAAGAGTTCTTGAAGAATTCTATGCAGCACTGAACGAGGATGCTGAATTACTATTTTCTGAAAATAAAGGTCGTGATTTTATTTTAGGAGCTTTAGGTGAAGATAGAGCAAAACAACTTCTTGGACAAGTCGTTGAAGTTGGAACATCAAATACATTAGAATCATTAGAGTTAGTTGATACAAGAACATTAGCAAACTTCTTAATTAACGAGCATCCTCAAACGATTGCCTTAATTGTTGCTCATTTACCAACAGATAGAAAAGTGGATGTTCTAAGAAAGCTTCCAGAGGGACTTCAAGCAGAAGTTGTTCTTAGAGTTGCAAACTTAGACTTCGTTTCTCCTGAGCTGATCGCTCAACTAGATGATGTACTTAAAACTGAATTGTCTACTCTTGGTTCAATCGATACACAACAGCTTGGTGGTGTAGAGCCAATTGCAGATATGTTAAATATGATGGATAAAGGTACTGAGAAGAACGTTATGGCC
>CAXGOD010000014.1:0-13704 GCA_964011245.1 uncultured Bacteriovoracaceae bacterium
GTTACTTTAGCTTTAGAAGCTACTGCTAATGACTGGCTTGCTTTAAGAGCTGCTGTTTCTCAAAATGTATTTATCTCAACTAATAATGATGGTGATGATGATAAAACAAATGGTGACACAACTTCAACAGCTGTTGGTGCTTCTTTCACTTATGGTGACCTAATGGTTGATGCTATGGTAGGTGGAACTGCTCAAGATACTCAGACTACAGGTGAGTTCGGAGCAGACAATATGTTACATAGATTATCTATGACTTACAACTTCTAATAGGATGTTAGAAATACACAGTCAGCTTGGATGATTGTGAAAGGGGTCTACGAAAGTAGGCCCTTTTTTTTACAATTTTTTCGGATTAATAGCTGATTGAACTTTTTGATTTTTAAGACCAAATAAGTAGTTACCTAATTGGCTTTCTTTATTCTTAAAATACTCGTAATGATCATCATCTTTCCACTCAATCATGGCGTCATTTAGAGCAATCTCATAAGACTCCTCAATACAGATCTTTCTCATACGGCTATTTCTCATGTAAGCGCGTCCCATTTCAACTGGATAGTCATCGTTACATTCATCAACATACTCTTCAAAATGAGCGTCTAAGAAGCCTACAGTAAGCTCTTTGTTGTCTTTCCAGCGATCTTCAACTTTCTTAGTTAAATTCTTTTTGATTTCTGGATCAGCAATGATTGTTGAACAAATCTTTCTTCCGTATTTATTATCAACTTCAGCAGTCGACTTATAAAAATATTTACCAGGGTAGTAATTTTGAACTCTTTCTAGGCACTTATTAGATACTTGGCTAAACGAATACACATCTTCAAAGAAGTCCTTGTCTTCAAGCAGGTCTTTGGCGATTTTTCCATTAGCTTCTTTAAAGTGCTGAGAAAGTTTAGACTTCTCTAATCTAACTTCATCTTCAAGGATATTATTTAAGATTTGAACTAGCTTTCCTTCCATAAATGAAAGAGCAAATTCTTTTTCGTTACTACTAAGTTTAAACTCCATGATTTCTTCATCTTGCTCATGGAATGCTCCAAGGCTTACAATCTCATAAAGCTCTTCTTCAACTTTATCATTAATACAGTTTAGAAGACCTGCATTTACAAAATGCTTACCACCAGTAAACTTAAGTGGAAGGTCTACCTTTTTCTCAATAGAGAATTTAGCTTCTTTACAGCTTTCCCATAGGTATGAAGCTGAAAAGTGAATCTTACTATAAAATGGTGCGATAAATTTTTTCGCAATCTCATTCGTTTTTCTTGCAACTACATTATATGGATATAGTTGAAGAACATCGTCTTTAATGATCTTTTTATAGTAATCAGATAACTCATTATGTTTTTTGTTTAAAAGTTTGTTAACTTCACTTAACATTTTTCCTTCAAAACAATTTTTTTGGTTTTCTTCATTATGACAGTTAATGAATACACTTGAAGGATCAACACCTTTAATGAAGTCATGTTTTACTGATTGGCCAACAAGAACCTCTAGGCCATGATTTTGAAACTCAATCTTTCTTTTTAAGATTCTTTCTTGTAAAAATTTATTAAGAACATGGTGAAACTGCTGTGATAGATGACCATATGTTTGTTTATGATTAAAGAACTTACATCCTTCAAAATTTTCATTTTTAATTGATGATACAACTTCATTAACAAATGTCGGGATCTTTTTCTCAACGCATGAGTATAAAGGGTTATCCACTTGTGAGGCTAGATCTCTAGCACTATTTTCAATTGCATCTGGTTTTAGGTGTTGTTCAAAACAATCTGCCCATAAAGAAACTTCACTTTTTGACCATTGGTTAACGGCCTTTGTAATGTATTGTTTATATAAACCATTCCCATCAAATCTTTGATTGTTAAATATCTCAGCTCTTATAAATGCTTGAAGATCAGCTGGGGTGTTGTTTGCAAACTGAGCAGGGCTAAATCTGTAAAAAGAGATTAGTTGTGCTAACTGTTGTGCTGGATGTGTTTTAGCATCTCTAGATACAAATTGATTGCCAGGAAGATGTGAGAACCACTTGTTTCCATAATTCTTTCTATATACATCAAAGAATTCTTCTTTTAGCCAAAGTGATTTATCTAGCCACTTTGAAGAACTAGAAAGACTGGCCTCGCCAATTTTTCTTCCTTCATATAGATCAATATATCTCGCCATTTGAGAGGCCAAAGTAAGAAGGAATTGCTTTGTATTGCCTCCATGTCCAAGACATGTTTGATTAACTAAGATGTTTCCACTTGCAGAGCTAATTGCACACTCAGTTCTTGAGTACCTCTCTAGTTGAGAGTTGTTGGGAACTTTGTGAATAGATTTCAAAAGTGGGTTATGTAAAAACTTTTCAGGTAAGCTTTTAGCTAGTACAAAAAAGTTTTTTAACTCTTCTTTAGAAAATAAATAATCTTTGAAAATATGCTTTTGATTACTATAGTTTCCTGCATATTTAGATTTTTGAGCAGGAATCTTATTGCTCATAGAAATCATACTACCTGTTTTTAAATACCAGTAGTAAGCCAGTAAACCAGCTTCTCTGTCATTATTATAAAACGAACCGATGATACACGGAACATCAGCACAATTAGAAAAGTTCTTACTTGTGTTAGCATCACCTAAGTATTCACCGTAATCAGCTAAGAATTGAGCTTGGATCGCAGGTAGGTTTTTAAAATTAACTCCATACCAGTTACCTTCATTGAAGTGACCTGTTTCAAATTGACTCTCAATTAACTTAATCTCTTGGTTTAGGCTGTTAAAGTCTACAGAGTTTTGTTCGCATTGAGCTGTTTGCATTGTTGCAATATTTCTACCAGTGATATCTCTTTGAAGATTATTCCACTTCGTAAAAGTAGACTGAGCAAAGCGCCCATGGTTTTGCCAAGCATCGTAAGTTACGTAGCCAGATAAAGAGAATGTAATAACTCCCATTAAAGTAATGGCAGCAGTATGCGGAGATCTTTTTAAAGATCTTAGATACAGCTTCAGCATGACTCTAAGGAATTTACTACCTTGTTTCATATAAAATTACCTTTGTTACCTCATCGATGTTTTCATCGTAGACGGCACTCATGCCTCTATGAGGTATATCGAACAGCCATAAAGATTCTTGCGACTTGCTTAATGACTGAACTCTTTTAAATTGTGTGTTTTCGTTTTGGTAATATTGTTTCCAAAACTGAAGTGTCTTTTCATAACTCGCAGGTTTTCTGTGAACAGCTGTAACAACTTCTTGCGAATTAATTTGTAATGTAACATCACGCCAAACATATACTGCATGAGACCTGCTTATTGTTGATTGTTCAGCAATATCTGGTTCATCAAGTAGGTTTAAAGCTTCATCAACATAAGTATGTCCAGGCACAACACGTGCTATCTGGAACTGTCTTGAACAGCCAATAAAACTTAGTAAAAATGTGATAGCGAATGCCAATTTGAGCACTTTCATGTTATCTTTATCGGAAAACATTAGAGTTAACTTAAGCTTAATAGTTGGGAAATAAAGTGCTGAAATTACTTAAATTAAGGAGATTTACTTTAGTATCCATCCTTTTTGGTTGGTTACTCTTATCCTTATTTTCAGGGTTTGCTCTTTTTTTATGGCATACACCTGATGTTGAAAAGCTCTCAGCTCAATATCCAATCTATAATTTAAAAAATAAAAAATATGAGATTCAAAATTCAAAACCATCATCATGGGTGAGTATTAGTGATGTATCAGAATATGCTAAATGGGCGATGGTAGTGTCTGAAGATTGGGCTTTTTATGATCACAACGGAATTGATCTTAGGCAGTTAAGAATAGCAATTGGTGAGAGTATCAAACAAGGAAAACTTGTTCGTGGTGCAAGTACTATAACTCAACAGGTTGTTAAGAATACTCTTTTAACAAGTGAGCGTTCCCTTTGGAGAAAGTTTAGGGAGATGATCATGTCCTATAAGCTTGAAAGAATTATTGGTAAAGAAAGAATCTTAGAAATTTATTTAAATATTGTTGAACTCGGTAAAGATATTTATGGAATTAAAAATGCATCCATGTACTATTTTAATAAACCTCCAGCAAGATTAACTGCTAGAGAGGGAGCTTTCTTAGCGATGTTACTTCCAAGTCCAGTAAAGTATGGGACATCTTTTAAAAAGAAAAAACTAACTCCTTTTGCTAAGGATGTAATTGATTCAATCTTAGTAAAGCTTAGACAGGCCAAAGTGTACGATGAAGAACAAAGGTTGCTTGAGTCTCAAAAGTTGTACTACTGGGAAGTTATGGATAGTTCAACACCCATTGAAGACAGCGATCATTTAGATTATACAATCTACGAGTAGCTTAAATGTCTTAGGCATTCATATGCAACGGTTGTTGCTGTATTAGAAAGATTTAATGAACGAATATGTTCAGAAAATAGAGGAAGCTCAAAGGTTCTATCTTTATAGTTTTCGATGATTGAATCAGGTATACCTTTTGTTTCACTACCAAAAATTAAATAACAGTCTTCTTGATAGTTTGCTTCAAAATAGTTTTGTTTTTCGTTTTCTCGGTTATTTTCCAGAAAAATTAATTTTTCACGATCAGGGTTTTCGCCTGCTACAAAGGCTTCCCAGTTGTCGTATTCAGTGATGGTAACATGCTTCCAGTAATCGAGTCCTGCTCGTCTAACGGCTTTTTCTGATAGATCAAAGCCATAAGGCTTAATAAGGATTAAGTCTAATCCAAGAGCAACACAAGTACGCCCGATACTCCCTGTGTTACCAGGGATCTCAGGCGTATGTAATACTATTTTAAACTTTTTAGGTTTATCCATTAATTAAAAGATTATGAATCGTTCTGATCATGATCCCCGAACCACCTTTACTAGGGCAATAAGGAAGATGAGCTTGATCACTAGCAACTCCTGCAACATCTAAATGGGCCCACTCAATTCCTTCTGTAATGAAGTTTTCTAAGAAAGCTGCTGCTGTTGCTGTTCCTGCGAATCTTCCTTTCCCAATATTTCTAAGGTCTGCGATATGAGAAGTCATTTCTTCACGCCACTCAGGGATAATTGGAAGTCTCCATGCATACTCATCAGAAGACTTTGCTACATCAAGGACTCTTTTCGTTGCCTTATCACTTCCTAGAACCGCACAAACTTGCGTTCCAAGAGCTACTAAACATGCTCCAGTTAGAGTCGCTGCATTGATGATCATATCTGGTTCTAAATCACTTGCGTAACTTAAACAGTCACCAAGAACTAAACGTCCTTCAGCATCTGTGTTTAGGATTTCTACCGTTTTCCCATTTCTAGCTTTAACAATTGAATCAGGAACAGTTGCGTGCTCGTTAACAGCGTTGTCAGTCATTCCTAAAATACAAGTGATCTTACAATTAGAGTTGTTAAGAACAGCTGCACGGAAAGCACCATAAACAGTAGCTGAACCACCCATATCATTTTTCATTCCGGCCATTGAAGCACCTGGCTTAAGAGAATATCCACCAGTATCAAAAGTTAAACCCTTACCAACTAGTGCAATATGCTTTGTGTTCTTTGTTACTTTCTTTGGAGTATAAGTTAAATGAACAAGACGTGGATCATGAGCACTTCCAGCATTAACTGAAAGGAACATTCCCATTTTTTCTTTTTTGATTTCAGCTTTTCCTAAGATCTTAACTTTTACACCTTTAAGATTTGCTTTAACATCTTTTTCAACTCTTTTTGCATACTCAACCGAGTGAAGTGCATTTGGAGCTTCATCAACAAGTGCTTTTGCAAAGTTTACTGAAGTAGTAATATTTTCAGTTGCAATAGCTGCTTTTTCTATTGTTCTTTTTGCTTTTTTATCATTTACAAAAATAGAGATTTCTTTAAAAGAAGTTTTTGATTTTTTAGATTTATACTTATCAAAGTTATAAGCAGTTAATTCAATAGCTTCTTTGGTGATCATTGTTGCATCAGCAATTTTGTTAATTGCATTGAATGATTGAGCGTCAATTGTAACTGATGTAAATTTAAAACAAGAAACTGTTTTAAAAACTTTTGCTATTGCTTTTCTTAATCCTTCTGATTTTACTTTTCCTTTTTCACCAAGACCAACAACTAAAACAGTTGTGCAATCAGGTGCTGTAAAAGTAAAGCTACTCCCAGCAGATCCTGTAAAACCAGCTGTATCTTTAATATGTGCAAATGCTTTGGCTAGATCTTTATTGCTCCAAGATAAAACAGCAGATTTCTTTTCATCCTTTGTTTTCTCGTATGCTCCAACTACTTTTAATGATGCTTTATCAAAAGACTCAACATTAAAGTCGATTACTGTGTTCATAATATTCTCCTATTGTTATAAAATTACGATTCAAACTAGCATATTATACATTTTATTGTCTAAATTATCAGTATGAAGTAACCTATTCCCATGTTTAAACTATACTCTTTGTATCTTGCATCAAACTTTGTTTTGCCTTTTATGGTGAGTACAGTTTTCTTTGTTGTTTTCCTTATGACCTTTGAATTACTGCGTATTTTACAGTTAATGTCTTCTAAAGAGATTGGTATAGGATTTATCATGGGGATGATGGGGGATGTTGCAGTGACTCTTGTGCCAATGGCCATTCCGTTGTCTATCTTTTTTTCAACTATCTATTGTCTAAATAAACTCTCAGGTGATTCTGAATATATCGCGCTGCGCTCATTTGGACTTAAAAAACATAAGATTTTAGTTCCGTTTATAATTATCTCTTCTTTGGTTGCTATGAACTTATACTTTTTAAATCAAGAGCTCGTTCCTAATGCCCATAGAAGTGTAAGAAAAAAAATCAATATAATTAGCTCTACAAGTTTAATTGAAGGAATTAAAAAGGGTCAGTTCTTTACAAATATTCCAAATATCACAATGTTTCCAGGTAATGTAGATGAAGTCACAAAAGAGTTAAGTGATGTTTATTTACATATTTATTCTCCAAAGCAAAAAAGAGAAAAAGCTATATTTGCTAAGTCTGGAAGAATAATTCATGAAAAAAATGAAAGCACTGGGATTGAAAGTTTTAACTTAGAACTTAATAATGGAAATATTTCAGATCTTGATAGTACAGGTAAGCAGCTTGAAAAAACCTTATTTGAAAAATACCAATTACCGATATCTGAGCAGAAGTTCTCGTATAATCCTTCTACAAAAGAAATTATGATGACAAAGCTAGAGCTTGAGGACTTTATTAATGGAGGTCTTAAGGCTGCCATAGCGAAAGGATTTAATAAAAAAACTTACTTTAATGCTCGTTATGAATACTGGAATCGTCTCAATACGCCATTACTTGTTATGTTATTAACCCTTGTTGGGTTTGGCCTCGGTGTGAAGGCAACACGAAGTCGCGGAAAAAACTCTAGTGGTAGGGCCATCATTATTCTTATCGGATATTATGTTGTTTTCTTTTCATTAGTAAGTGCTGCAAGGGATGGAAGTATGCCGGTTTCATTATCTATGGTTATCCCAGCTGTCTGTCTGCTGATTGTTTCTTGGAAGCTATATAAAGATCTAGACTGGCAAAGCTAAGATCTAAGCGTCTTGCTCAATCATGTTTGCTTTGTAATCACTGGCCTTATAAGGAACTCCATTAAAGGCTGGGAATAGAGGTAGTTCATAGTTCGAAGCTTCTATTTGAGGAAAGATTAAACTTTTTACTCCTGTTTTACTTTTCGTTTTAACCAGTTTGTTGTTATAGAAAATATGAGCAACATTGATATTCCCCATAAATAATAAAATAACATCACCCTTAATCAGAACGGACCGTCCTTTTTTAAGTACAAACCTTTTTATTTCATTTTCATCACTTTGGTAGCTTATCCATGTATCTCCACTGGTTGCGTGGATAAATACATTCTGTTTGCCACTTTCAATAGCATTTCTAAACTTTTTTGGTAAAAGCTCTTCACTTTTGTTTTCTACAGCATCTGTTAGTGCTTGGTACATTTTAGTTGGAGCAGGATAAAATTTCTTAAATGGAAATTTTCCATTTAGTTTTGCAAATTTCTTTTTAAGTTCTTCTTTTTTCTTTTTATCTTCCGCAGCTTTTTCTTCACTAAGCTTCCTTGCCTCTTCAGCCTCTTTTTTTGCTTTTTTGGCTGCTAATCTTTCTTTTTCTTCTTTGATATTCTTTTCAGCTTCTAGTTTTTGTTCTGCAGTTTTCTTCTCTATATCTTTAATGACTTCTTCTTTTAACTTTTTATTCGCATCAGAATCAAATAAGTTTTCATCTGCTTTTTTTATTGTTGGATCAATACCTATCTTAGCTACTTTGACTTCTTCTTTTGGAGCAACAATCGCTTCATCGGCCTTATTATTAGATGCTAATTCTTTTTGCTCGTTCGTAAGTTGAACAAAAAAGGAAACAATTCCTTTTAAAATAATTGCTACTACAGCTAATACAGCAATCGGAACGATAACTTTTTTATTTAAAATTGATTGAGCTAAAGCTGTCAGTTTGTCTTGCATCTCATGCATCTCGTCTTCATTTGATTGTGTAGGAGTTGCTTGAGGCTTAGGAGTTGTAGGGGTCTCATCCTTTTTACTGTCAGAGCTGACAGTTTTTTTGAAAGACTCTTCAACTTCAGGATTATAGGTGCTCTCTAGTAGATCTAGAGCTTCGTTTATATCTATGCTTAATAACTTACAGTAACTTTTAACAAAACCTTTTACGTAAGTTTTGTTTGGTAATTGATCTAATGCATTTGCCTCTAAATGTTTTAATATATTTAGATTGATCTTCGTCTTCGAAGCGACATCATTAATTGAAAGTTTATTGGCTTCACGCTCTTTCTTTAAAAACGTTCCAACTTTTACTGTTTTTCCCATATTTCAATATTTTAGCGAGTTTTTTGAAAATTAAAAGTCAGGGGTCGAAATATTCCTCTTATAATTTTGGGCCTTCAATCTTTGCTGGAATCTTTCATCTTCCAGTTCGTTTACTTTTACTAGTGCGCGCCTTGCCATGGCCTCATATTTTGTAAGAGCAAATTTCTCAGTCATATCCTCTAATTTGATCTTTGCATCAGGAAACCTTTTAAGCTTTATTAAGCTTAATGCTTGCATATAGTGGGGCTCTGGATTTTCATAACATGTCCCCATAGAAGCTTCTCTAAACATTTTTAAAGAGTTTTTATATCGCCCTTGAGAGTAATTAATCTTCCCAAGTTGGAAAAATGAAGGGCAGTAGTTTTCATTAATATCAACAGAAGATTTAAAATATGAGACTGCTTTAGTTAGTTTCTTTCTCTTCATTTCTAGAATACCTAGATTGAAATATGTTCTAAATTGTTGCTCATATGTAAGATCATCTAAAATAGACTTAAATCCTTTTTCGGCTTCATTGTAATTTCCAAGCTCCATATTTATTGTCGCTAAGTTTAATGTTGCATCAGTGTTCTTTTTATCTAATTCAATAGCACGTTTTAAATGTTTAATAGCCCTATCATTATTTTTTTTGAAGTAGTAAGCCATTCCTAGGTTTGTATGGGTTTTTGTATCATTACCTATAATTGCATTTGCTTCTAATAAGTTCTTTAAGGCCTTGGTATATTCTTTATCTACTAAGTTTCTTGTCCCTTGACCGTAATATATTTTGGCTCTTTTTGCTTTTGGTGACATCTTTTTTGCATTAGAGCTACATCCAGTTATTACGAAACTAAGCACTAAAATTGTAAAAAGTGTTCTCATACATTTCTCCTTGAGTGATGAGTACTATTTTATGAAAAATTGATGCTGTTTGTAAAAGATTATTAAGAAGATTTCTCTAAAAAAACACAGGCTTCAAAATGAAATGTAGAGGGAAATAAATCTAGCATATAGGCCTTGGTAATTTTATAGCCTTTTAAATTCTTTAGGTCTCGGGCCATTGTCTGTGGGTGGCAACTAACATAGGTAATTGTTTGGGGACTGAACTTGTTTGCCCAAACATCTAAATCTGGAAAACCCTTTCTAGGAGGGTCGATAAGAAAGTGGTTAGCTTTATCAACACCAGAGGCCTCTTGAAATTCGATATGGGCGTTCTCATTAAAAAGATCAATATTAAAGAAATTATCTTCGTCTTTGGGTTTTGTGTAATAATCGATAATATATTTATGAGCATTTATAGATTTAGAAAGATTTCCATTTCCACCAAATATATCCAAAATAACTTCTGACTCATTTACTCTGTTAAGTTCGTTCACTAAATTATTCAGCTTTGTATTCATTTGTTCAAAAACTTGGGTGAATCCACCAAATGAATACTTAGAATTCCAATTTATTTTAATTTCACCATTATTCTCGTAGATTTCAACATGCCCTTTGGCTGGTTCATTCTTAGATGAGGTTAGCCAAGAGTTTTCTTGATAAAGACCTCGAATAATTTCTTGAATATTTGGAGAAGCTATCTGGCACTCAGGAACTTCTACAATTTGTCTTCTGCTAGCATCGATAAAGCCAAGTTTATTTAGCTTTTTATTGTAGTGAAGTTGCACTCTATTTCTGTAGCCGAGTCTGTGAGGTGCGCTTATTGAGTCTGTCTGAATATTATCTCCAAGAAAAGAGATCATTCGTCTAAAGTTATTAAACTTAGACTCTATTTCTGTTTCATAATCGCAGTGAAGAAAGTGGCAACCAGCACATTGAGAGTAATGTTTGCACTCAGGCTTCACTCTATTATCTGACTTATTGGTTAAAGTATCGAGCTTGGCGAAATGAACACCTTTTTTGCGTTTATAAATAGTTGCTGTACCTGACTCGCCTGGTAGAGTTTTTGGAATGAAAAATACTTTTTCATCGTTTTTGAAAACACCTTGTCCTAGTGGATCAATATGCTCAATTATAAAGTTAATTTTATCGGCAGAATTGGTCATAATTTCTCAGGTGTAAAATACTCTAAATATCGTAAAATATTAGAAAGACTATGAATACAAATAAATTATATCAGAAATTACCTTTTCTATTGGAGCTATTTTTTAATGGTTTCTTTATCTTTTTGTATTCATTTTACAATAATAATAAAATTGAAACGAACTTAGTAAGTCCGCAATTGATTGAAAGTACGTTATCAACTTTAACCTTTCTTGCTCCAGTATTAGTACTACTTTCAATAATTTCTTTTTATATCAAAAGTGAAGATGTCGATGACTTTTTTAGAAAGTATGTTTTTTCAATAATTGTTTTTATACCAATGTTAGTAACTTACGGGGATACCGAATTTACTTTTTGGCTCGCCGCGGTTCATTTATTTTCTTCAGTGCTATCGCTGTATGACATTAAGCAAACAAATAAAAAAGATAGAATGATTAGACAACACGATACCAATCTCACAATAATTGAAAGATTGAAGCTTGCACCTGCTCAAATCGTCATCCTTTCCTTTTCTGGTATAATTTTTATAGGAACACTTCTTTTGGCTTTACCTATTTCAGCTGTTGATGGGAAGACTATATCTTTAGTTGATGCTTTCTTTACTGCCACATCTGCAACTTGTGTTACAGGATTATCCACTCTTTCCCTAGCAGATAGCTTTAGCTTTATTGGTCAAATAATTGTTCTGGTTTTAATTCAAATTGGTGGACTTGGATTTATGACACTTTCTTCGTCAATGACCATTCTTTTAGGAAAGTCCATGGCCGTTAAGAACCAAGTTATGATGCAAGATTTACTTGAGATCTCTTCTTTTGAAGATCTCGTTGCCATGATTATGGATATTATAAAATACACCCTTGTGATTGAAATGTGGGGGGGGATTATATTAACTATTGCATTCTCATTTGAAGGTTATGAGTTTGGTGAAGCGCTTTATTATGGATTCTTTCATAGTATCTCTGCATTTTGTAATGCAGGGTTCTCCTTATTTAATAACTCATTAGAAGGCTTTGCTACGAGTCCATTAATTAACTCAACTGTATCAATATTAATTATGTTGGGGGGATTTGGTTTTATTGTTTTAAAAGAACTTGAATCAATTCTTTTTAGAAGAAGAAAATTAGTGAACTTAAGTGTGCACTCAAAAATTGTTCTTGTGACTAACTTTGTTTTAATTGCCTTAGTTGCAATATATATATTTTTTGGAGAGTTTTTACATGCACTAAGTGATTACTCTGTTTGGGAACAAGCACAGATGGCATTATTCCAGTCTATTACAACAAGGACTGCTGGGTTTAATACGATGCCGCTGAATAATCTACATCAACACTCCTTATATTTAATATGTTTAGTTATGTTTATTGGTGCCAGTCCTGGCTCAACCGGTGGTGGTATTAAAACCACAACTTTTGCCATTTTATTTCAGTCGGTCAAAGCAACTCTACGCGGTAAAGACCGAGTTGAATTCTTTGATAGAACGGTGCCAAATCAAGTTGTCGTGAGGGCCACGGCCATCATTGTCATTTCCCTTATTATAGTTTCATTTTTTATATTGCTATTGATGCGTTTAGAAACAGAACATAGTTTTCTCGCACTCTTTTTTGAAGTGGTGAGTGCCTTTGCAACGGTTGGACTTTCTTTAGGAATTACTCCATACTTATCCGTTGCAGGAAAACTAGCTATGGTTGTTTTAATGTTTATTGGAAGAGTTGGTCCACTAACACTAGCATTAGCTATTGGACAGAAAAGAGAATCGGATGGAAAAATTGAATATCCAGATGGAAGGATTCTCATAGGATAGAAGTATGATTGTAACAGTTATTGGTTTAGGAACTTTTGGCGCAAAAACGGCCACCAGACTTTTTGAAAAAGGAGCTGAGGTTATTGCTATTGATGCCAAACAAGAACTTGTTGATAAGATTAAAGATCGAGTTACTCATGCGATTTCAGTAGATGTTACTGAAGAAAAATCAATTCGTTCAACAAATATTTCTGACGTTGATGTGGCCATTGTTGCAATCGGTGATGATATTAAAATGAGTATCTTAGCTGTAACAATGCTTAGAAAATTAGGTGTTGGGCATATTATTGCTAGGGCCACAAATAAACTCCATGAACATGTTTTACGTGAGATTGGAGCCTCTGAGATTGTTAAAGTAGAGGAAGAGATGGGGGAGATTGTGGCTTCAAAGATAGTTGCTCCTCACGTTCTTCAGCGTTATAACTTTGCTGCAGGTTATTCAATTGTTGAGATTAAATTAGGTAAAAGATATGAAGGGAAAACATTAGTAGAGAGTCAGATCAGACAAAATTATTCACTGAATATTGTTGCTCTACAAAAGCGTGTTCCTTATATTACTGAAGATGGTAAGTCCGCTTTCCGTGTTGAAATTAATGATAGTCCATTACCAATGGATGTTATCGAATCTGATGATGTTGTTGTATTGGTTGGTAGTGAAACTAATTTTAATAAATTATTTGCAGATTTAGCTGAAGGATAAGAGGCTAAAATAAAGAGGGTAGAATGAACTTTTCATTAAAACGAAGAATAGCTCTAAGTTTTGTTGGTGCCAACTTAATGGTTTTGGCGATTGGCTTTACTGTGTTTTATTTTTTAAACACATTAAATAAATCCATTGAGAATATTACCAATGATACTAATCAAATTAGTTTATTAACTGATGAAGTTCGTATTTCTGCTGTATCAATTCTCAAGATGCAAAAAAAGATTTTAACAAAAAGTGCAACAGAGGATGATCTTGGAAAGCTAAATTCTCTATGTGATGGGTTTCACTCACAGCTTCAAAGACTAGACTCTTTTTATAAAGAAGTAGAGGTAAAGAAAACTATTTCTAAAATGATTGGATA
>CAXGOD010000015.1:0-13337 GCA_964011245.1 uncultured Bacteriovoracaceae bacterium
TAAGGTTGAACAAGAAGACCCTGAGTACGGGGATTCAACATTTTTTATTAATGCGGAAGGAACAGCTGAGGTCATAGTAGAAATCACTATGGAAAAGAAAGGTGTTGCTTACGGTGGAAAGCATATTAAAAAGAGATTCCACTTTCCTGCGAAATTTGGTGAAGGTGAACAAATTGATGTAAAACTTTTAGGTACCGATGCTAGTCACTATGAGGATGCTGTAAGAGAATTGCAAACAATGTGTTTAGCTTTAAGAACAGATGGTGATAGCGACTGGTGTAATGTAAAATCAATTGATGTTTCAGCAATGGCTGGGAAGCTTAAAAGCTCATCTGTTGGTGAAGAACTAGAAGATATTCCTTATTATAAAGCCTTGAGTGATACGATCATGCTTGATTGCGTAGTTGCAAACCCTGATTCTCTTGTAAAAGAATGTATCTAGATTATTTTCTTTTAATCGTAACTAGTTTGTCTTTGAAGTAAGCATCAGCTAATTTTATATTCCCACCAATAAATAGCTCTTCAGGTATGACCCTACTCATTTTAACTGGGATTTTCATAGCGATTTCTTTTGTTAATTCAAAACCCTGTAGAAGTTTTGTTTCTCCGTAGTCATCATGAATAATATAAATCCTAACAGCTAAAAGATTATCACCATAAGATAGGGCACCTAGAGTTTTTGGATGGACACTATAAACATAAGCTTGAGCTCTAACTTTTTCAGTAATATCTAGATTGTTATATAGTTCTTTGGTTTTTTGTTTTTGGATTTTATAATTCTTAACAATATAAAGGATCTTATCTTTAAGCATTAATCCTTCTTCTTTCTCAGCATCAAGATCAAAAGTTTTACATGTATATCCAGCAACTGAACATGTCTTGTCTAAAAAAACATCTTCATTCTTTTTTCTAGGGATTTGCTTGATTGTTTGGGCTACATTTGGTTTTATTTGACTCTTGGCAGCGATACCTTCTTCATACTTTTTATAAAAATAAATTCCCGCCATAGCAATTGCGCCAACAAGAATAATTGTTAGATTCTTCACACTTATCTCCTAGTTTAAGTAAATGATATGAGTCTTCTTGGGATTTGGCAAAAAAAAGGAGGAGACAAAAGCCTCCTCCATATTCAATGAATTCTATTAAGCTATTTGTTAATTTCCTGTTGCTTCAAGAATTTTAGCATCAGCATATTGTGCTGCATAGTCGTTTGCTGAAGCAATTGAGCGTCCTGCCGTTGTATCTACTGTTGCAGTTACTGATTCATGAGAAATTACTGCTCCAAACTTAGAATCCGTTTCAATACCTAATGTATGAACTTCCTGAGCAATAAACTCAGCAACAGCCTTGTATTTTGCTTTGTTAGTAGCGTCTAGGTCCGCGTAAGTTGATTTTTGGATTTTATCCGTCATATCCTTAAGTAAGAATTGTGATTCAATCATTGCAGTTTCTTCTGAATCGTCGGCCATACTATTACTTGCAATCGTATCACCTTCACCATCCCAACTTTTACCAAGACTCATTGCTAGTTCGAATTGGTCTTTATTTAATTCCTCTTGAAACTTTCTTGTTAAGTGAGTTTGACCTGGGAATTGTCCGGCATTATTAAGTTTGTATTGAATTGCTGTCTTACAAAAAGATGAAGATAACTTAATAATTCCGTAGTTAATTGGATACTTTGCTTTAATTCTTTTATTTTCTTCAGCCACTTTTAAAACAAGTGAGTCATACTTTGATTTGTTAAATTTCTTAAGAAATTTTGCAAAAATAGGTAACTTTCTAGGTTTGGTAATATGTCCTGGAATATCTACTTTTAGACCACATCTTCCAAAGTCACCTGATACTGTATCTTTCTCAACGATAATCTTTGAAAGCTCAGTAGCTTTAAGTGAAAATCTAGATTTTGGTTTAATGGATGTTAAATACTCTTCAATACCACAGGGATCACTTGGGTCATCCATAGCATGTCTTACGTGAGCAGCAGCAACTGTAGCTGCGCTTCCACCTGCACATAGGGAAGCTGGAAAGCCGTTAGCCGTAGTACTATGGTAACATCCACCACTATGACCAGTTACTTTCATACAACCAGTTCCGGCATTATATGAAGGGTGCTTCGTATATCCGTTGTAAACTTGGGTATAACCGTTAGTACCCTTTTGTCTGTTATTTGGATGGTTTGATTTGAAATAGTAATCACATGCACAACTTGCACAAGAAGTTGCATCACTTAAACGACATGCACCAACACCAGTCCAAACAATATCAATTTTATCTGGGTTGTCAGAGTAGGTCCACTGCCCCTCACCATCAATTCTTTTATCAAGAAGTTCTTTGATTTCGCTATCGCTCATGGCCTTAATCTTTGCCTTGAATTCTGCTGCTGTTTCAGCATAAGCCCCTAGGCTAAAAAATGCTAAAAGCATCATGATAATAAAGTTTTGTTTTTTCATTTTAGTCCCCTCATTCAAAAAACGTACTAGTTTAAAAAATCTTTTATTAGTTTAATAGCGAATCGGCTTTTTCCGAGAATACTTTATCTAAAAACTCAATTAGGACTGTCTTTTCAGAGGTTTAGGTGCAAAAAGCTAAGTATCTGTAAATCCGAATTTGCGTCTTATTGTTGGCAAAATCTTGTGAAGATTGAGATAATCCATGCGTATTTAAGGAGTTAAGAATGAGAAAAGTAGATGTTGCAATTATTGGAGCTGGCTCAGCCGGACTTTCTGCTAGAAGACAAATTGTTAAAAAGACTCAAAATTATATTGTTATAGATGATGGAATATTAGGTACAACATGTGCGCGAGTTGGTTGTATGCCCTCCAAAGTTCTTATCCAAGTGGCTGAAGATTTTAATAGAAGAAGTAAGCTAGCAGAAGAGGGAATTCATGGAGGAAGCGATCTTACTATAAATACAAAAGAGGTTATGCAACATGTTCGTAAGCTCCGTGATCGATTCGTTAGAGCGGTTGATTCAGGAATGGCGACATGGGCAAATGAAAATACTCTAATCAGGAAAAGAGCTGAGTTTATAGATGATAATACTTTAGATCTTGGAGATGAAAAGATTCACGCTGAAAAGATTATTATTGCAACTGGTTCTACTCCTATCATTCCAAAAGAATTAGAAGACCATAAGGAATTTTTAATTAGTACTGATCACTTTTTTGAACTGGAAGATCTTCCAAAATCAATGGCGGTAGTAGGCCTTGGAGTAATTGGGATTGAGTTAGGTCAGGCCCTTCATCGTTTAGGAGTTAATGTTCTGGGGATTGCTAGACGTAAACTTATTGCAGGAGTTACAGATCCTGAAGTTAGAGCTTACGTAACAGATAAGTTTAAAGAACAAATGAATATTACTTATCATGGAATCAGAGCAGTTGAGAAAGTAGGGAATCAATTAAAGATTACAACAGATGAAGGTGAAACCCTTGTTGATAAAATTTTAGTTACAGCTGGCAGAAAGGCCAATGTTGAATCCCTAGCATTAGAGAATATTGGATGTAATCTTGATAGCAGAGGTATTCCTGAGTTTTGTTTGGAAACATTTAAGCTAAAAGAAAAACAACATATTTTTATTGTTGGTGACGTTAGTGGGCAACGCCCAATCCTTCATGAAGCAAGTGATGAAGGAAATATAGCCGGATTTAATGCAGTTGCTGATGGCCATACTCCTTTCAAAGTAAGGACGGCAATGGAAGTCACATTCTCTGATCCAAATATCGCTTTAGTGGGAATGAAATACGAAGAGCTCATGAATCAAGGGATCAAGTTCTCTGAAGGAAAAGTAAGCTTCGAAGGCCAAGGACGCTCAATAGTTAAACTTAAAGAAATTGGTCTTTTAAAAGTTTATGGTGAAACTAAAACAGGTAGGCTATTAGGTGCAGAGTTATTTGCTCCAGATGGTGAGCACTTAGCTCATTTACTTTCTTGGGTCATATCTCAGGGGATGACGGTCAATCAGGTATTAGCATTACCCTTTTATCATCCAGTTATTGAAGAGGGATTAAGAACAGCACTTAGAGATCTAAGGGATAAAGTAGAGGAGAGACAACCTCCAATAGAAATCTACCCCTTAGAGTCGTAGTATTAATCAGTAATTAATGACTTTAAATGATTAAGTTCTCTTTGTTTCGCTTTTGGAATATTAGTTCCAATCGAACCTGTGAATTTAAAAGTGACTTCATTCTCATATTCATTATAACAGTTTTTTGCAACTGTAGATTTAGGGTATCTAGTCACACACTCTTTTAAGTATAGGTCGCCTAGACTAAAAAACATGTTTTTACTTAGACGGTTTTCACTTACTCCAAGCCAGTATAGAATTTTTGCAGCAAGTTTTGTATTTGGTTTGTCACTTAGGTAATTACTTAAAACACCACTAGTGAAAAGAAGGTCAACATCTAGGTCTCCAGAGATAACCGTATCACCATCATTGTCTAGCTTGGCCTCATACTTATTTAAAAACTTCGTCATCTCAGAGTCAGAAGAAACTTTTTGTAGAATATCTTTGTTTCCAATCCAATGATCTAGATCTGAATTCCATTTCGTTAAATCTCTTTTCATATATTTAGGAATTTTTTTGTTTTTAATATACTTGGAGAATAGATTTTTAGCTTGCTCCGGCTGTCTTAGAACTTTTGCATAAACAGTTAGAATTCTTCTAAATGAATTATAAAGAGTTCTATCAAACTGTTCAGCATTAGATCCTAGAATATTTTGAATCTTTTCAAGCTCTTTTTGCTTTTCTATTCTTTCCGCAATAGATCTCTCATAGGCCTTAATTGCTTTTCTATTTTTCCTAAGGAGGAATAAAAAGTTTCCATATTCAAATTGATTCTGAAATGTCTCAGGTTTAACTTTTTTACTATCAAGTATAAATGTTGTCATTCTGTCTTTAGGTAACTGAGTATGGCAAGATAGACAAAGTGAAGTTGTGCTTGCAAGTCTGAGACGAGCAAAAGTTTTATTTTGAGAGTTAAAGCTTAAAATCGTGTCATCAAGATGTTCTTTAATCACTCTATAGTTTGGAGAAAAACCTGGAGTTTGAAAGTCCTTAACATGCTTTGCTGCTTTAAATGCAGTAGCAATTTTATTTAAGTGTGTATTAATTTCTTTTTCATACTTTGGATCTTTAAACTTAAGCTCACTGGACATAAAAGGAAACAAGTGAATAATGGAATCAAGAGCCTGATGCATTACTTGTTTGGTCTCGTTAATTTTCTCCATAGAATAAGCTGCACTATAAGAAAACAAAAATACTGCAAAGATAAGGGATCTGATCATTTCAAAAAACTCCATTTTTATTTTATTATAATAAATAATGCTATATATTTACCTAAGGAATGTCAGGTATTATAAAGGAAATCATCGGTTTGCGCACCGAGTATTCGGAGGAAGAATGGCCAATGTTGCTTTAATTGGATTTGGATTAGCAGGTAAAACATTTCATGCTCCTATGATTGCAGCTACAGAAGGTTTAAATCTTTGCAAAGTTTTAACCAGCAGATCTGATCAAGTGAATGAGCTATATCCAGAGACTGAAGTCATTTCTGAAATCGAGTCAGCATTAAGCGATGAAATTGACCTGATTGTTATCGCAACACCTAATAAGTTTCATTATGAACAGGCAAAGCTTGCTATAGAGGCAGGGAAAAATATTATTATTGATAAGCCTATAACACCAACTGTTGCAGAAGGTTATGAATTACTAAACCTTGCAAAACAAAATAATGTTGTTCTTTCAGTGTTTCACAATAGACGTTTTGATGGTGATTATTTAACTGTAAGAGATCTTGTCCACTCAACGGATTTAGGACGAATTACATACTTTGAATCAAATTTTAATCGGTTTAGACCCAAAGTTGATCAATCTAATTGGCGCGAAACTACAACTGATGCTGGGGGTGTCTTCTTTGATTTGGCCCCTCATCTTGTAGATCAGGCTTTAGATCTCTTTGGCCCTCCACTTAAGGTCTTTGCTGATATTGATATCATGAGAGATGGAGCTCTAAATGATGATTACTTTCATCTAATATTTCAATATGAGAAATGCCGGGTACAACTAAATGCTTCAGCTATTTGTAAGAATTCGAGAGAAAGATTTGTCATTCATGGAACAAAGGGAAGCTTCACAAAGTACGGTTTAGATCCTCAAGAAAAAAACTTAAAACATGGAATGAGTGGAAGCTCTTCAGATTTAGGTAAGGATAGTGATGTAAACTATGGAACTCTTATGACTTCAAAAACGATAAAAGTGCCAACTAGAGACGGTGACTACCGAGGTTTTTATAAAAATGTTTTAGAGTCAATCCAAGGAAGAGAACAACTTGTAGTGAATCCAAGTGAGGCCTTATTTGTTATGGAAGTTATGGAGTTATGTCTAAAAAGTTCTAAAGAGCAAAGATGGATTTCTGTTGGATAGAGGAGAATTTATGAGTTTATGGTTTAGTGATTATAATTCAAAAGAAGTTCAGAGTTGGTGTGAAAATACTATGGTTAGTGCTCTTGATATACAAATTGACGCTATAACTGAAGATACAATTGTAGGTATTATGCCAGTGACAAATAATATCAAGCAACCTTACGGTATTGTTCACGGTGGAGCTAATTGTGTGTTGGCAGAAACTCTTGGAAGTTTAGCTGCTAATATGACCTTGAATCCTAAGACTCATCATGCTGTTGGTTTAAATATTTCGACCTCACATATTAAAGCTGTTCGAAATGGAAATATTAAAGGAATTGCTACAAATACACATTTAGGTAAAACAACACAAATTTGGGAAATCAAGACTTTTAACGATGCTAATGACTTAACGTCAACTTCTAGTTTAACAATGGTAATAATTGAAAAGCTTAGTAAGTAAAAATAGCACTTACTGGTCTGTGATCAGAAGGGAAGTTTAAGGCACCTTCTGCTTTATAAGTATTTACTGACCAATTGTTAACTTTCCATGGAGAGTCCTTTGAATAAAGAATATGATCAACTCTACATTCAGGAAATGTTTTACCTTTTCTAAGATAACATAAATTTTTATTATCAGTTGAACTTGCAATATTTCTAGTTTCTGAATGTTGATCATAAGAGTTAATAAGCTGGCTTTTAGTTAATTTAGCATAACCTTTAAAATCAACTGTACAGTTTGTGTCTCCAGCAAAGATAACAGGTACTTTTTGATCTTGAATAAACTCGTTAACCATCTGAGCACTTCCAACCATATTCTCAACACGGTTATCAAAATGAGTCCCTATAAAGAC
The DNA here is from genome assembly GCA_964011245.1 of uncultured Bacteriovoracaceae bacterium. Lineage (GTDB taxonomy): Bacteria > Bdellovibrionota > Bacteriovoracia > Bacteriovoracales > Bacteriovoracaceae > CAKZJW01. Next base: position 7,255 of record CAXGOD010000015.1, read on the forward strand.
TAGCTTTTGTTTCTTTATTTTGTCTTCCAGCTTTACCCATTGAACAAGTCTTGGAATAGCGTATTTCCAACCAATAGAGAATTCTCCCTTTTTAGGTCCGAGCCAAAACTGCCCCTTAGTTAGGATTTTAAATCGATCTTTATTAATGGCCAGCGCAGGGTCAGCATAACTTAATAAAAAGTTATTATAGAAAATAAGCTCATAGTTTTTTGAGTCAGAGAAGAAATACTCAACTTGAGATCCAGAGCGAACTTCTTGAAGACTTACAAGATCAGCTTTTTCTGTTTCAATTATTGATTTGATAGATTTTTTTCTAGAGTCAAAGTTATCAAATCCGTCTCTTCCACAAAAATCACACATCGTATTAAAACTCATAACTTTAAAGTTAGAAGCGATTGCACTCATGCTGAAGACTTGTAGAATGACGAGTAATAACTTTATCAAGGTTCCTCCTGAAACTCTTAAATATTATAGAAAACTTAAGATTTTATCACAAGTCGAGAAAATTAAGTTCTCGTGAGGACAATGGCTAAGTGTAGGAAACAAGGAAGTAGTCTGACAGTTTTTGTCGGCCTAGAAATGATTTAATGCTTAATTGGTAAGTTAATAATGTTAATTTCTTTGTAGTTCTCAGAACCAATATAGATTGTTCTAAAATCTTCAGGAATCTTTACACATCTAACAACATCATTTTTTGGATTATATATACCTACATCTGATGACTCCAGTTTAAATATAACTATGTCAGATAGTGCAAATGGTTTAAAATGTTAATATCTAATTGTTATTAAATATAAAAAATACAGGTGTTGTGATGCGTTGTTTATTCTTTGTAAGTACTTTTCTATTTGTGCTAAATGCAGATGCAAATTGGTCATCAAACTCTAGAGAAAAAGTCTTAGAGTCATCAAAGGCCTATAATGTTCAAGGTCCTCCTGGATATGTGTCTTTATGGGGTGGAATTAAAAGAAAATGGAATGGTGGCGACTTAAAAGGAGATATTAGAAAATATTACGCTAAAAACTATTTTAAAAAAGGCTCGTTACCCATTTATTTCCATGAAAATGAAAAGCAGGCCCCCTTAAGTATTTTTTTTCCTGGCATATTTGGAAAGCATGATGGGGATCTATCTCCTGGCATGATTAATTTATTAGAGTCAAAAAATAGTCATGTAGCAGTCATTCCAAACTTTCTTTCTGATACATATATAAAAACGGAACCTATTTATCATGATGATGTTTCAAAAACTGATATTGGGGCGATTACGAGTATTATTGAGAAAATCCTAGTCTCAATACCTGAAGGTAAGATTACACGTATAAATCTTATTGGAGAAAGCCTAGGAAGTTTCGTTGCTTCTGGAGTTCTTAGTGAAATTTCTAATAAAATCCAATTTGAAAAATATAAAATTAACCTCGTTCTATTCTGGCCACCTTTGAAGTTAAATCAAGTTTTAACAAACTTTGATAAAGAAATACAGAAGACACTTAAGACTTATAATGATTGTAGCTTTTGGTATCGATATCCATCAGTCGCTTACCATTTCATCTGGCAAAAAAAGCCAAAGGATACAAGTGAGGAGTTTGTAAAATGCATGGATAGTTATCTCTATCACGGTGTCTTCAAGGTTGGTATTGAGAATAGTATAAAAGCTTCGATGGAAGTGAGTCGAAAAGAAATGAAGAAAACTCCAAAAAACTTTAACGAGTACTTTAAAACATTTAATTCTAGTTTTTATAAAATGATTGAAAATGAAGATGAAAAACTAAATTTAAGCTTCTGGCTAAGTAAAAGGAATCAATCACAAACAACGGTAAGGATTGTTTCGTCAAAGGATGATTTCATTAATAAAGGAATTGATTGGAAAAGTTTTTTAAAGTCTTCATATTTACAAAATGAAAGCCTCATATTATTGCCATGGGGGGCTCACTCTGCTGGACTGGCCATGGACATTTGGCCAGAAGTTCTTTATACAGAGATACTATTTAAAAAGAAAAAGAGAGTTGGATGGCCATTTTCAATAAAGTCTATATAGAAATTTCAAATATCTGTAATATCCAATGCTCATTTTGTCCGGTCGTTGAAAGAGATAAACAAATCATGTCGGTAGAAGACTTTAAAAAAGTTATCGCACAGGCTGCTCCTTTAGCAAAAGAAATATGTTTGCACTTGATGGGAGAACCTTTAGCACACCCTCAGATTAAAGAGATCTTAAACATATGTGATGAAAATGATGTTAAAATTCAGTTGACGACAAATGGAATCTTAATAAAAAGGTATCAAGAGCTACTACTTAATTCAAAATGCATAAGACAAGTGAACTTCTCTTTGCAAAGTTATAAAGACAATTTTCCAAATAAAGATTTACGTCAATACCTGATACCTATATTAGGATTTACATTAATGCTTCAAGAAAAACGTCCTGAAGTCTATGTAAACTTACGTTTATGGAATGTTGATGCAGAATCAATGGATAATGAAGAGATCTTTCAAGAAGTTGAAAAATTTTATGATATTGAGATTAAAAGATCTGTTGATGTCAGCAATATTAAATCTAAAAGGATTTGGAATAGAGTTTATCTACACTTTGATTCAAGGTTCGAATGGCCAGATATGGAAATTCCCTATCAAGGGGATAAAGGTCGCTGTCACGGAATCTTAAATCATATCGGAATTCATGCCAATGGTGTTGTCGTTCCGTGCTGCCTTGATAAAGAAGCACAGATAAACCTTGGAAATTGTCTGGAACAAGATTTAAATGAAATACTCTCTTCAAAGAGGGCACAGGCAATGAAGATTGGATTTGAATCTAATAAGAGAGTAGAAGAGCTTTGTAAACATTGCTCTTATATTACACGCTTTACGAAGTAGAAAGTGCTGAATAGCTGTGAAGCCTTTTTTAGCAAAATTTATATCTTTTTTATTAAGCACCTAGTAGACTAAGTAGATGAAATTAATCCTAATAATACTTATATCGATGAATACTTGTTTCGCTGTAGACGAAGTCAAAGATAGTTATCCATTTTTTCGTCAATTTCGCTCTAGCTTTAATATTACTTTTGGTGGAGTTTCTCTTTATAAATCCCTACAGGTTTTAAATGATGATAATTCTACTAATACTGAAAAAAAATATGGTTATGTATTAACAGCAATTGGGGCCATGCGGCTAGTAGATGGTTTTTATTATATTATGACTCCAAGTCTACCAGAGATTTACCTAAAAGAAGGTAAGCTAAATTCTTCGTCTAAAGACTTCAAAGAAAACTTAAATGAAGTTAGAAGGTTTGAGAAAAAGTTAAGAAGGTATCGGGCAAGTGTTATTTTCTTAAATGGAGTAGGCTTCTTTGGTCTGTATAATGAAGATCCTAAAAAAAATGAGTTAGCTTTGTTACCGGGCGCTGGAATGATGCTGGTCTCAGCTTATGCTTTTTGGGGAAAAGCTCCTGGGGAAAAGGCCTATGATAGATTATATGGTTCACCAACAGTGAGTTTTAGTCCGTATAAAATAAATGATAATTATGCATTTATGCCAGTAGTTAACTTTTCTTTTTAAAGCATCTGACTTTAGGATTGCTTCTTAATTTTGATAACTCAGCTGGTGATAGTTGCTCTTTTTTTTCAAGATAAATTAAAGCTTTTTCTACATCCATTGTTTTTCCAAGCTGTGATAGAAAAACTAGATTCTCTTTAATCTCTTGATAGGAGCTATTATCACTTATACTGACATTTCTCTTGGCTTGTTTTCCTGAATAAAAACCTGTTTTGATAAATCTTTTTGATACCTTTGCTAGACTCATTAGATTATAGGCCATGGAAAATTCAACTCTATTTGGTTTCAAAACGACAGGGGATCCAGTAAAACCTTGATCAGTAGCAATATCTAAATGTTTTTTATAAATATCCAGGGGGATTTCTTCTCTTAAATCGAAACAAAGGTATTTCATATTTTCAATCTTTGTATTTTGAGTACGATGCTCCATTATTTTAAATCTTCTTGATTCATTTATGATTTCAATATCCTTCACATCTTTAGATAGGTTTATATATAAGTAATAGTCTCTATCTTCATCAGGAGTTTTAATTGAATAATTAAGAGGCAGAATAACGCCATTTGAATCGAAGGCCATAAAAAAATTCTGGCTCTCTAAGACTCCAATCCATTGTTTGATTAATATAAAGGCAAAAACTGGCCAGAAAATATATTGCATGAGTAAAACAGGAAGTGGAAAACCTTCATTAATCATAAAATATATACCAACTCCCCATCCGCCTATAAATATTGAACCTATTATAGGGGAGATTAAAGAATGACTTATTTTTGAATTGTATTTTAAATCTTTTCGGTGAATAAGTTTCATGCAACTATTTTAGCATGATTTTATTTTCTACAAGCTTTTTTAAAAAACATCTTAGCATTTTTTATTATATAGATGGGGGCTGCCAAAAACTCTTTTAAGATTTGTTTTTTTACAGAGTTCTTTTCCTTTCTTGATAGCTCACAGTACCCTGTTTCATCATAACAGCTCACATGATCCTGAATTGAACCATAAAACATATTATTACAGTTGTAATCTGGATTATTTACAAGTCGATCTTGAAGACAATAGCGAGTTGATACGAGCCAGTCATTTACTCGTTGTGTTTTTCCCTTTAGTGTCAAAAAGTTTCTACAAAAGCGATAACCAAATCTAAGAGGATAGCCTTTATAGCCACAGTTATGCTTTTGTTCCATGCAAAGATAGGCGTCACAGCTATCACTACTTGCAAGACAAGTTGTGTTTGCAAAGCTCGTATTAAAGCTAATAAGTGTAATTAATAGGCACAGAAATTTCATAGTTCTTTCTATCAGAAATTTAGATAATTAAGGAAATAATCCTAAATATATGTAAAAACTATCTTTTTTGGAACTCTTTACTCATAAACATGGCTGAAATAGCGGCAAAACTAGCACATACTGTTAGAGAAATGAATACTCCGGACCATCCAAGTTGATCAGACATAATTCCAGCACTCCAAACAGCCAGTGCTCCCCCAAGGTATCCTAGCCCATCAATTAGACCTGTTGAGGACCCAGCAGCATTAGGTCCTGCAATATCAAGAGTTAAACAACCACTACTCATTGAATAGGGACCAAGTAAGAAAAAACCACACAGACCCACGATAATAACAATGAGTTCCTTATTAATAACTGTCGCACTCATAAGGATTGAAACAATTGCTAAGCAAGCGACGAGTCCTAATAGCATTATCCACATCATTTTAGCTCTATTGCCATTCTTAGCATATTTATCTGTATACCAACCCAGAAAGACTGTTCCAATACAACCTAATAATGGAAACAAAGCTGATTTTAAAATAGCGTTTGTTGTTCCCATTCCAATATCGACTAGTAGTTTAGGTGTCCAAAAGAAAAAAATTGAGCGAAGAAAAGTTGTTAAAAAACTAAAAAGTAAAAGCTGTCTATAGATTGGAAGTTTCAATAGATCTTTTACAATCTCAATTGGGTTTTTATTTGAGTCGTGCTTACTCATGGCCTTTGAAACGATCGCTTCTTTGCCTGCTGTACTATGGCCAAAATTTGTATCTGGAATTACATCTTTTGGCGAATCTTTTGAAGCAAAATAAGACCAAATAAAAACAACACATAAAACAAGTGGAGGATAGATAAAGATCTCTTTCCAAGTTGCACCATTGGCCACAAGAAAACCAGCAAATAAAGTTGCAACGACTCCACCAAATTGAAAGTTTAAGGATATGAACCCCATGATCGTCCCATTTCTTTCCGGCTCATACCAATGCCCAATCATTTTTGTAAGACCACCCCATCCCATAGATAAAAAATATCTACATACACACCAAACAATAATAAAGTATATAAGGTTAGAGCCAATAGAAAATGCAAAGTTAGAAACAATTGCTCCGAGCATTCCAATCAAAAAGATTTTCTTTCCGCCAATTTTATCTCCAAGTGGACCATTGATAAATTTTCCAATAGCATAGGCAATTTCAGAATAAAGAGCTATGAGACCTAACTGACTATTCGAGTAACCAAACTCTTGACTTAAAAGAGGAACAGCTGCAGA
>CAXGOD010000016.1:0-12932 GCA_964011245.1 uncultured Bacteriovoracaceae bacterium
AAGCTGGTTGAATTAATGCAAGGCTCATTTTTCTTAGAAAGTACTGTAGGCAACGGTTCTACATTTAAGTTCGAAATACCATTAAAACATGTTGATATTAAAAATTATGAACTGGCAAACACAACTAACGCTGACATCTCATTAATTAGAAATAATTTGCATGCCCTAGTTGCAGAAGATAATTATTATAATCAAAAAGTTATCACCTTATTATTAAATGGCTTAGGTATTAAACATGATATCGTTAATAATGGTCAAAAAGCTCTCGACACTCTAAAAAAAAATCATGACAAATATAATTTTGTTCTTATGGACATGCAGATGCCTGTTATGGATGGAGTTGAGGCCACAAAGATAATTAGAAGTATTAAAGAACTACCTGCTATTCCTATAATAGCACTTACTGCAAATGTATTTCCACAAGATAAAAATCGTTGTTTAAAAGCAGGTATGAATGATTTTATACTTAAACCAATTCAAAAAAAGGAGCTTATAAGTGTCCTTAATCGCTTGTTTAAGTAGTTTAATTCAAACAAATTTCAAAAAACTTTAAATACTTTTTTTAAATTACCTAAATTTATGTCTATAAGCACCTAAGTTTATTCTATACCTTACTCTATCTCGCTGATATTACGTAAATAATTTTATTGTGTTAAAATTATTTAACACTTAAACTAAGGGAGAGGTATGAATAAAACTCAGCTAGAGTTATTAACACATGAAAAGCGTGAGCTTCTAAGTCAAATTTCTAAACGGAATTATTTAGATGCTAAAATTGATATAAATCTTTTAGTTGTTGATGATGATATAAATTTTCTTCGTTTCTTTAATCAACGCTTAAACTCTAATACTAAGTATAAGTATCTGGCTAATATGTATACCGATGAATTATCTGCTCTTATGAATGCTCCAACTGATATTCCCGATGTTATTGTAATTGATTATCATCTTTCTTTATCTGAGGGTTATCAGATTGGTGAAATGATGAAGTCTGTTTTAAAACATGATATACCCATTATTTACATATCTTCAGATATATGTGTTATGGAAATATTGAATTTTGAACATGTAATTACAAAACCTCTTAATATAGCAGACTTTGAAAAGAAAATAACTGATATTATTAATTGCCGCAGAGAGGCAGCATGATTTATAAAGTTCCAACAGATTTGGAGAGCATATTTCCAAACTACTTAACAAATTTAAATAATAATTTAGTCTTAATGCTCAAAGACTTTAATGAAAAAAATTATTTAAATGTAAAAAAAATTGCACATAATATTGCAGGGACAGCTGAGTCATATGGTCTAAAGAGAATAGGATCATATGCTTTTATGATCGAAAACGCTTTAAAACAAGAGAAAGTTCAAGAGATTGAGCATCTACTAAACTTAATGATAACTGAGATAGAGACAAGTAGCTTTGAGTATTCTGACGAGGAGTAAATAATTAACATAACATTTTTTTATCCAGAAAAATCAAACACAAGTTTTAAAACCTTGTTTTAAGTCTAGATTATGATTTTGAAGAGATACACAAAACGACTGAGATTCCATCAATTTTTTTTGTGTATTGCCCAGATATTATAATTCTTAAGTCAGTCAGTAGATAGTGATCATATTTTAGGTGCCTTATAAAGTGGTGCATATAATTATTTAACAAAGCCTATTAAACAAAAGAAACTCCTGTTTAAAATCAAATCTATTATAGGTGTTGGTCAAAGAGTGAAAGAGATTAAAAATAAAAATGTTAAGGCAAGTGACTCTGTTGCTTTAACTCACTCTAAATTATAACCCACATTTATCTCGATGGATTATCTAGTTTTTAAATATCCTTGCAAAATAAAGTCTGGAACTTTAATAAATTTAAATGGTTTATTCCTTCAAGAGCTACTAAATGTAGATGTTCTACCAAAACAACGAGTGGATGAATCTTGGAGAGAAAAGAATAAATATTTATGAGAAATATATAAGTTTTTCAGATATGAATTTAGTTTAATTTTTCAAACTTATAACGTATAATAATATATGAACTTTAATTTTGAAAATTGTAAGTCTGGTATTATTTTTGGAGCTGGAGGAATTGGTAAGGCCTTAGCTCTAAATCTTAAACAACAATATCCAGATATTGACATTCATTTAATCACACAGTCTCAACATCTTCTTTTTGATGGTATTAGTTTTCATACTATCACTCAATACAATGAAGATTCAATTCAAGATTTAAAAAAGGTATTTAAAAACCAAAAGATAGACTTTATTATAAATACAATAGGGCAATTAAACATTACAGACAAACCTCCAGAAAAAAGCCTACGCTCTTTTGATATGGATAACTTTTTAGAGAATATAAGAGTTAACTCTGGACTATCAATGCTAATTGCAAAACACTTCTCATCTCTATTCCCAAAAGATAAACCAGTCATTTTTATGAGTCTGTCTGCCCTTGTTGGGAGTATCACCGAAAACCACCTAGGTGGATGGTACAGTTATAGAGCATCTAAAGCCACTCTTAATATGATTATAAAGACCATCTCTATTGAGATGCAAAGAAAATATCCACACTTTATTGCTCTTGCAGTTCATCCAGGAACTACAGAGACAAAGCTTACTGAAAAATATTTAAGTAATGTAAAACATGATATTCTTACTCCGAGTGAATGTGCTGATAGAATCATTCACTTTTTAAATGATAAAACAAACGTTGATAATGGTAAGTTTTTTCACGCTAATGGTGATGAGATCCCTTGGTAGCAACTGGATAAAGATGATAGAAAACTTTAATTTAGATTTTACAAAGAATATCGTTATTAAAACTAGTCAATCTGAGTGGCTACCGTCCCCTTCTCCTAATATATTTAGAATTCCCTTAGAAAGAGAAGAAAAAGAAAGTGGACATACGACCTCTGTTGTTAGATACCTTGCAGACTCTAGCTTTAGCTCCCACTCTCACCCTTTAGGTGAAGAAATTTTTGTTTTAGACGGAGTTTTCTCAGATGAATCTGGTGATTATCCAAAAGGAACTTATCTGCGTAACCCTCCTGGGTCATCCCACTCTCCTTTAAGTAAAGAAGGATGTCTACTTTTAGTTAAGCTAAATCAATTCTCTATAAACGATGACAAAAAAGTTGTTATAGATACAAATGATACACAATGGCTTCCTGGACATGGAAACTTACAGGTTATGCCTCTACACAGTTTTGAAACTGAGTCTTGTGCTTTAGTAAAATGGCCAGCAGGAGAAAGATTTATTCCTCACAGTCACTTTGGAGGAGAAGAGATCTTTGTTCTAAGTGGTGAATTTAAAGATGAGCATGGAGATTACCCTAAAGGCACATGGATAAGAAGTCCTCACCTTTCTCAACATCATCCATGGGTTGAAGAAGAAACAAAAATACTTGTTAAAACAGGTCATTTAAAATAGTCATGTAAGTTATGTCTAACAAATGTAAATTTTGTATACGTTTCGTCTAGTAGTCAAAAGTAAGCCAAATAGCTAATAATATCTTCACAAGGAGATTATTATGAAAAATATATTTGCCGTTTTATTACTTATGTTTTCACTTTCAGCATTTGCTACACCTGTAGATGGAACAATAACTTATAAGCTTCCAAATGGTGAGCTAGCTACTCGTGATGTGACATTAGAGACCCCTTCTAGAGGACAAGGAGAAGTTATACTTTCAGGTAAGACTTTTACTTGGAAAACAACCAATTTTAAAAGTTATGAAGTTTCTGGAAAAGTAACTTTTATGGCAATCTTTGATACTAAGTTCATGGGTCAACAAAGTAAGTTATTGTTTAAAGGAACTTACCTGAAAGGATCTAACAAGCTTATATATGCAGGAAACATCTTTAAAATGAAGAAAAATAAAGTTAACCACTTAGGTTTATTTGATTTTAGCTTTAACCGCTAAAAAGAAACAAGCCTCATCATTCGAATGAATTATGAGGCTGAGTATCTATTTTTAGAATCAATTATTTTACTAAGTATTGCGTTAAGCCATTGTTCACTTCTAGAAGGACGTAATTCTTTAGTCACCCATAGTTCCTCTACTCTTAAAAACGGCTTAATTAATATCTTTAAACTTTCTTCAGTTTGATCATTAAAAAACCTACCACTTCTGTCACCTTCAAAACTTCCTAGCTTGAAGGAGCAATATAATACCCCTTTATCTTCTAAGGCCGAAGCAAGCTTTTTAAAAACTGATGGAAGCTCATCTGTTGATATATGAAGTAAAGAGGCACATGCCCATATCCCGTGGTGGAGGTGGCCACCGAATTCTTACTACCCTATATCATTGATGAAATTTTCAAAGGGTAGCCAAAATAGCCACAATGCCCATTTCTCTAGACAGTTTTAGACAAGTTGAGACAGGTTTGAAACTTTTAGAGTTCTTATTTATAATAAATTAAAACTACTCTTTTGTGTAGTTTTGCTTCCTATATTATCTGAGATTATCAAATCCTGGGCTTGCAACTGAAGTTGTTTGAAAAATAAATTATCAAAAACTTAACTACGGCCTTGGATGAAAAAATCTCACATGGTTTGCTAGTTTCTGACCTTGTTCATCTTCTTTGTCAGGGAACTTCTTACTCAAAATTTCACCGGCCTTCAAGATGCAATCTTTGAGTCCTGAATAATATTTCTTCCGAGCAAAAGATTCGAGAATGCAATCTCTTATCATTGCAAGCTCACTATCAACAAGCAAAGACATAAGTGCATCATCTCCTAAAACTATTACTTTCCTCTCAAAAAGTGATACATATACCAAAAGAATTGCTCTACTTGTTTGCTTTTTTGCTTGCCCTAAAAGAGCGTAAGAAGCTCTTGTAAGCTCATCTTCTTTCTCTTGATTTGAAATAAATAATCCTCGCAGTGGATGACAATAACTTGCAACTAAAGATCCAAAAATAAAACCCGCAACAAAAAGTAAGCTTTGAGCGATAAGCTTTACCATCAAACCAGTCCAGAAATACTTAAGAATCCATTCCTCTAAAGGAGTTTGAAAGCTCAACATGATCAATCCTATAAAAACTCCCCATATAGATTCTGCTCGGTCATAACGACCTGACTCTGTAGCAACAGCAAGAACAAGTTCTGCTCCTGTATTATTTTCAATTTCCTGTATATGCTTAGCAAGCTTTTGCTTGTATTGTTTTGAAGTTAAATTTTTAGAATTAATCATTTACCACCCCCCTGAGGCACCGCCGCCTCCCGAGGAACCACCACCAAAACCGCCTGCACTTCCAAATCCTCTCCCTCTAGAAAAGAGAGTTATTATGAAAGCGACGACATAAAGGAATAGAACAATCGCAATTAATAAAAGTCCTGCTATCATAAGTTTCTTTTTCAATGGCGGATCTACAAAGAAAGATCCAATCAAAAGAGCCAACCCAACCCAAAAAGCAATATTTAAATGATTTGCACCATATCTTTTAGCTAGTGGGTTTTCTGAAATTAGCCTTGTCTTAAAATCTTTAAATTTTTCTAATCGACTTTTCACAGGAGGAACTCCATAAGCTCCAGCAGCAGACATAAGGGCCAATGCCTTCACTCCTTCAATTATTCCGGTGTTATAGTCATTCAGCTTAAAATTTGGAATGATTTTGTTATCCATGATTTCCTGAGAATAACTATTCCAAACATGCCCCCAATCCTCCCCAAGCTCTATCCTAGCCTTCCTGTCTTGAACAGAAATAACGAAGAGAATTCCCGTATTTACTTCTTGAGATCCTATTCCCCAAGAATTAAAGAGATCCGCTGTAAAAGATTCAATAGAATATGGAGGTGAAACATAGTCCTTCATTTGATTGATAGTCACTACAATAATAGGAGTTTTATTCTTTTCAAATTCAACCTTTTGAATTTGAGCAATCTCACGAAAAGTCTTATTATCGATAATTTTTGCATAATCCTGAGTAAATAAAAAGTCCTTAGGTTTTTCGGGCAATTTTGCAAATAATTGAATGGAAAAAAGAGTGAATAATATCACTGCAATGTTAAAATATTTCATCATAGTTTTATATCGTCTATGGAGCCACTTAACTTTAGAAGAATCCATTAAGGGAGAAGAATCCAACTATGTCTCCGGTATAAAGTGTAAAGGATGTGTCCGCTGGTGGAGGTGGTGGAAAATGAACCCTCGTCCGATGAATATTCATAACTACTAACGAGGGAGAATTATAATGCATTACAGAAAGTATGATCAAAAAGTGATTTACCAAGTCTCAAAGTCAGGTAATCCTAATTTATTTCCAAGTCTTAAAGTCCCTAGGACAACAGCGGCTTATTGGATTAAAAACAAACTACACTTAGACAAGAGGTTTAAACCCAAAGATGGCCGTGTAACTCAAGTTCAAATACTTCGAGATAGATTAAATAAGTCCCAAGAAGAAAATAGAAATCTAAAAGCACAAGTTAATATTTTACGAACCTATATAAAAATACTTAATAAAAACAAGTTAATAAAATTAATTAAAGATAAATCAGTACAGAAGCAAATTACTCTGGTGATTAAAAGATATCGTAACAAAAACTCAGTAAGATCAGTACTAGAGCAATTGGATATTAACTTTTCTAAATATAAAAGATGGTGCAGTAATAATTTTTCAAAAATTGACTTTACCATTTCTCAATCAACTTGTCGCTCAATCACATATTCAGAAGTTTTAAAAATAAAAAGCTACTATTTATCAACAGATCATTTCTTTTATTCGTTACAGTCACTATGCACAAAAGCAAAGATTAATGGAGAAGTCTATGCTTGTCCGAAAACATGGTCTCAATATATTAAAGAATTAAAGTTAAGAAGACCTTTTTCAATTAAGATAAAGCCTAAAAAGTACCCTCTAGGCATTCAGGCAAGCTCTTCACATGAGTTGTGGCATATTGATGTTACAGAAATCAAAGTCGTAAAGAAAAAATATTATATCCAAGTTATTAAGGATAACTTTACTCGTATGATTCTTGGATGGCATAGAATTGATAAGATATCTGCCAAAAACACCCTTCAATTATTAAAGCAAACAATTATTAAGTATAATGTACCTTTAAAAATAATGTCTGATGCTGGCAAGGAGAACTGTAATAATCTAATTAAGGAATATCTAAAAGAAAAACAAATTAAGCACTATATTGCTAAGTTAAATACAAAGTATTCAAATTCAAGAGTTGAAACGTATTTCAGAATGATTAAAACGAATTATTTGAAGAAACTTAAACTTTTATGTTTAAATGATCTATTAAGACACTTTGAATTCTATACTTATCAATACAATAATGAAATTCCTCATTCAGCTCTTAACTTCCGTACACCAAAGGAAGTTATGGATGGTATTACTCAAGAGTACTATATAGATAAGTTTAATGAACTAAGAATAAATACAATAAAAATGAGAATAAAGAGTTTTAAAACCTAAACCAACTTCCCCGTCTTCTCTCTACTCTCCTGCGCCATCTCATCTTTATAACTTTGAAGTTTAGTTGATAATTCTTCGTTGTTAATTGATAGCATTCTTAGAGCTAGTAAAGCTGCGTTGGTAGCATTATCAATGGCCACAGTGGCAACAGGTATACCTTTTGGCATTTGAACAATAGATAAAAGTGAATCCATGCCATCAAGCGCTTTGAGCTTAACAGGAACACCTATAATTGGAAGAGTCGTATTAGAGGCCAGCATACCCGGAAGATGAGCTGCTCCTCCGGCTCCAGCTATGATAACTCCATAGCCGTTTTCTTTTGCTTCTTTAGCAAAATCTAACATGTCTTGGGGAGTACGGTGAGCAGATAAAACTTTTGCTTCATATGGGTAATCAAATCTCTGGCAGATCTCTGCAGCTTTTTGCATAACAGGCCAATCACTATCACTTCCCATAACTATTGCTATTTTTTTCATCTATATCCTCACCTTTTCGCTTATTTCTTTTGCAGTAGCTAATAAACTTTGAGTGTTATTACCCAATATATTTATATGCCCCATCTTACGTCCAACTCGAGAGTCAGTCTTGCCGTACATATGAAGATTAATATTATCTTTTTCTATATATTCATCTATTTGCTCAACACGAGTTTTTCGATTATGAGTCCCAATTAAATTTACCATCACCGTATGATCAGCTTTTAAATCCACATCTCCAAGAGGCATACCTGTTATGGCACGAATATGATTTTCAAATTGAGAAGTCTCACATCCATCCATTGTATAATGAGCAGAATTATGGGGACGAGGTGCTGACTCATTTAAAAGCACTTCGGCGTTTTCCATAATAAAAAATTCAAAACTAAAAACACCGATAGCATTTAAAGACTCCATGGCCTGAATAGCAAAGAGTTTTATTTTTTCAGATACAACTTCTGTGATTGCAGCCGGTGCCACAACATAATGACAGATACTATCTACTTGAATAGTGTCCACTACGGGATAAACTTTAATCTCACCAGTTATTGAGCGAGCCACAGTTACAGCAACTTCTTTTTTAAAGTCCATCATCTCTTCTGCGATAACCAAATCTGAGTCTGATCTTTTAAATTTTTTAATGGCTGCCTGGGCATCTTCCATGTTTTTTGCCACGTAATTTCCAAAACCATCATAACCCCCCTTGGCTGCTTTAAGCATTACAGGGAAGTTTTTATTGATCATAAATCTCTCTAGATCTTTTATGGAGTTAGTTAAAGCATAGTGGCACACAGGAATACCAGCGTTTTTGAAAGTATCTTTTTCTATTAATTTGTTTTCAATTTTTTGAAATGATTCTGGGCTTGGGTAGATAGGAGTGTGCTCAACAAGCTCCATTAAAACTTTAGAATCAATAAATTCGTTTTCTAAAGTAACTACATCACAGCTTTGGATAAAGGGTCTTAAAGCTTCTAAATCGTCTAAACTTCCGGGAAAAAACTCTCCAAGTCCACTACAAGGTCCATCAGAAGAATTGCCAAAAAAATGACACTTATATCCAAGCTTAATTGCTGCACATGCGCTCATACGGGCCAGCTGTCCGTCCCCTATAAACCCAATGGTAGTGGGTAGTTTCATAGTTCAATCATAGAAGGAGGTAAAGTATTTGGCAAGTTTTAAATATAAGTCAAACTAATACTAGGCATTAGAAAAACTAATATATTTTTCTTTACAGTCTAACAATTTGAATCTACTTTTAAGTTAACAACACACTTACAAAGGAATGCTCTATGTGTGGAATCATTGGCGTGATTGGTTCCCCATATTCTTCGCAGGAAAGTTATCAGGGTCTATTACTGATGCAACACCGAGGGCAAGATGCTGCCGGTATCCTAAGTTTCGAAAGGAATCGAAAAGTCTTTAACCTACACAAAGCTTCTGGTTTGGTAGATAAGGTTTTTGATGAACATAATCTTCGAAGCCTGCAAGGAGAAATGGCAATAGGCCACACCCGTTACTCAACAATAGGTGCAACTCAAGATAAAGATATTCAGCCTCTATTAATTAACTTCCCTTTTGGTTTAGCTCTGGCCCATAACGGAAACCTTGTTAATGTAAATGAGCTACAAACATTTTTAAAAGTTAAAAAACACCGTTATATCTTCTCTAATAATGATGCTGAGGTTTTATTAAACCTAATTGCTGATGGGCTTATGACTTATTGTCATAGTTCGATGAGAGCAGATGAACATTATATCTTTGAATACTCAGGTCTTCGTGAAACTGTTCGTGATGTAATGGGACTAGCTAAAGGCGGTTATGCTGTTATTGGTGAAGTTGCGGGCCAAGGACTCTTTGCTTTTCGTGATCCCAATGGGATTCGTCCTCTTATCTTAGGAAAAAGAGAATTAACGGATGAAGAGAAACTAAAAGATCCAAATCATTTTAAATACACTTACTGCTTTGCCAGTGAATCAAATACATTAAATTATCTGGGTTACGATATTGTTCGCGATGTTGAACCTGGAGAGCTTGTATATGTTGATCTAGATGGCAATATTCACTCAGATATTCTAACCAAAAAGAAAAAAGCCGGTTGTATGTTTGAGTATGTTTACTTTGCAAACCCAGAGAGCATTATAGATGACGAGAATGTTTATGCAGCTCGAATCCGCATGGGCGAGTTCTTAGGACATAAAATCCGTGGCATGATTGATGATGGAAGAATTGATCCAGATGTGGTTATTCCTGTTCCAGAAACAAGCCGAGTTAGTGCTATTTCTATGAGTGAAGTGATTCGTGTTCCATATAGAGAGCTATTAATTAAAAATCGTTATATACAAAGAAGCTTTATTCTTAACTCCCAGAAAAGAAGAGAGCGCGCTGTTCAATTAAAACTAAGTCCGGTTAAGTCTGAAATTCAGGGGAAAAAAGTACTCCTCGTTGATGACAGTATTGTACGTGGAACCACATCTACTCGTATTATTGAGATGGTGAGAAAAGCTGGAGCAAAAGAAGTTTATTTCGCTTCAGCTTGTCCTCCAATACTTAAACCATGTTTTTACGGAATAGATTTTCCAAATCCTGATGAATTAGTTGCTTCAGGTAAAAGCTTTGATGAAATTGAAGCTACTCTTGGTGCTGATCGTGTTATTTATTTAGATTTAGAAGATATTAAAAAAGCAATTAACAAACCAGACTTATGCACAGCTTGTTTAGATGGAAATTACCCGGTGGATATAGCAAGTGCCCAAAGCTTTAATGATAACAGAGTAACAAATACTGGAGATGAACATCATGGCCAACTTTGATAAATTAGACTGCGTATATCAAGGAAGTGTAAAAGATATTTATCAAGATGATCAAAAAAACCTCTACTTTAAATTCTCAGATAGATACTCAATCTATGACTGGGGAGAAATGCCAGACTTAATCCCAAATAAAGGTAAAGCATTGGCACAAATGAGTACCTCATTTTTTAAATTTATAGACTTTAATAAGATGAACCACCATTTTTTAGAAACCACAAAAGGTTCTGACTATATAAAGGTGCAAAAGGTTGAAGTTCTAAAGCCTGAAGTTATAGAAGGCCTTTATGATTATTCGGCCTATGCGAAAAGACCAACTAATACTCTTGTTCCTCTAGAAGTGATCTTCCGTTTAGGCCTGCCAGAAGGCAGTTCATTCTTTAAAAGAGCAAATGATTCAAACTACCTAGAAACACTTGGAGTTCAAAATATTCCTGCTCAAGGTGAATTCTTTAGCAAACCTATTGTTGAATTTTCAACTAAACTAGAGCAACTTGATCGTTACCTAAGTTATACGGAAGCACGCCATATATCGGGTATGACAGAGGTTGAATTTAATGAGCTTAAAGAGTTAACAATAGATCTGGCCTTAAAACTAAATGATTTATTTAAAAGAATGGATTTAGAATTATGGGATGGAAAATTCGAATTTGCTTTTCAAATAGATGATAGTGGCAGACGTTCTTTTAAGCTAGTTGATAGCATAGGTCTTGATGAACTAAGGGTTCTAAAAGATGGAGCTCACCTTTCAAAAGAAATCTTAAGACAATATTATCAAAAAACACCATGGTTAGAGCAATTAACTCCATTTAAAGCTAAGTTTGGGGATGATTGGAAAGAGAATATGCTTGAAGCCGGACTTACTCCAGGAAAGCTTGATCCAAAGTTTTTAAATCTTGTTAGTGAGATGTATACAAGTTTTGCAAAAGATCTTAGAGATACTCTAAATGATAATAAATCTTTTCGCCTATCTGCTTGGAAAGAGAAACTAGATAAGTATTATAGTGCTCAAAAGAAAAATATCCTCCTTATTGGCGCAGGAGGACGTGAACATGCTATTGCATGGAAGCTACTTCAAAGTAAAAATACCAATAAGGTCTTTATCACAGATTCTAACCACGCTATGTTAGCTGAGAGCAGATTAGAAGCCCTTGATACCAAAGTTCAAATGAATCAGGACTTTATCAATACATTATCTGAAAAAAATATTAAATTTGTAGTCATAGGGCCTGAAGCCCCACTCGTTAATGGTATGGCGGATTTTTTAAGATCTTATGGCATTGCTGTTTTTGGCCCAGGAAAACTTGGGGCTAAATTAGAAGAAAGCAAAAACTTTTCTAAAAACTTAATGCTTAAAGCAGGAATCCCTACAGCTGAGTATCAAAAGTTTACAAAAGCTGATCACGCTATTCTTTTTATAGACAATAAAAACTGGAAAGATGGATATGTTATTAAAGCGGATGGTTTAGCAGCTGGAAAAGGTGTTGTTGTAACTACGACTAAAGAAGAAGCTAAAAAAGCTGTTTACGATATGATGATTAATAATGACCTAGGTCTCACAGACACGACAATTATTATTGAAGAAAGATTAATAGGAGCTGAAGTTTCAGTCTTTGCTCTTGTGGATAAAAATACTTTTAAAACCATTGGAAACGCTTGTGATTATAAACGTATTCGCGATAACGATGAAGGACCTAATACAGGTGGCATGGGAACTTACTCTCCTTGTGAGTGGTTAACTGAAGATGATTCGAAGTTTATTGATGAAAAGGTTTTTGCCCCCTTAGTTCGCCAACTTGAAATAGAAAACATAGATTATAACGGTGTTATTTTCGCAGGTTTTATGAAAACAAGCGCAGGACTTAAAGTCTTAGAGTTTAATGTGCGCTTTGGAGATCCCGAAACTCAATCTTTACTTCCAAGAATTGAAAATGATTTTGAAGAGCTTTTATATAAAACAGCGACGAATGATCTTAAAAGTATAGATAAAATTCAGCTCAAGGATGAAACTGTAGTCAATATAGTTTGTGCTGCCTACGGGTATCCGGGAACGGAAGGAACTTTAGTTCGAAAGAACGACTCTATTTCACTTAACGAAGAGATGATCAAAGATGGGAAAATTTTCTTTGCAGGTGTAAAGAAAGATCATGAGCACTTTAAAACAAATGGTGGTCGTGTTTTAGGTGTAACCAGCTGGGGAAAGAACAAAAATATAGCAAGAAATATAG
>CAXGOD010000017.1:0-12537 GCA_964011245.1 uncultured Bacteriovoracaceae bacterium
ACTTCAAAAGAAGGGAGAGGTGGGAAGCAGAAGCAACCTCTTGTTTTTACAGAGAATGGTGTGGCCATGCTATCAGCAGTGCTTAAAAGTGATCGAGCGATTGAGGTGAATATTGCAATAATGCGTATTTTTACTAAGCTGAGAAGCTATTATGCCTTAGAAGATAGAATGAATCGAAAGCTAGGTGAATTTGAGGAAAATGTAACTCAAATATTTAAAGTTGTATTTCAGAGGTTGGATAACTTAGAAGACAAATTACCCTCCCTTGACGAGGACAGAAGAAAGATTGGCCTTAAAAGTAAAAATTGATTCTATCTGTGTGTTTCAATGTAATTCTGTATTGTTAGAAATTAATTTAAGGATTTCAGTTCGATATTTGTATACGTCGGGGCACCATCTTTTAAAATCGATTAAAAAGCCGCTTTCCGAAGCGGCTTTTTTTATGTCTATTATTTCCCTGAACGGTTTTCTTAAATCATATTCGATAGTTACATCATCAAGTTTTTTAATATCTGGTTCGAGAGTGTACTTTTCTCAGGTTGTGTTAACTAAATGGTTATGTTATACTTTTAGTTAAGTCGGAGGTGGTTTGTATAGAGTAATACTAACTAAAAAGTGTTCAAACGAATTATTAAAGCAAAAGAAAAGAGACGATCTTTCTAATGATGATTTAATTATTATTCGAACTTGGATTAGTGAAATGACGAACTTTGGTCCTGACTATATTGAATCATGTGGGCACTGGAATGATCATGGGCTTGAAGAAGATAGACTAGGTCAAAGGTCATCAAGTTTTAGTTCATCGGGACGAATTATTTATAAGATTAAGAATAGTAAAGTTGAGGTCAGTGTTGTGAAAATAACAGCTGATCATGATTATAACTAAGGAGTACTTATGACAAAACAAATAGAGGCATTATCTTTTTTAGACAGTCTTATCGATAGAAAAATTACTCCAGGCAAGATTGTAAGAGCAAGAAGAGAATCTTTAGGTCTAACTCAAAAAGATATCTTTGATTTAACAGGTATTAAAGCAACTTTCTTATCAGCGGTTGAAAATGATAAAAGAAACCTAGGAGTAGATACAGCATCTAAGATTGCTGCAGCAATTGGGCTTCATCCATCTTCTATTCTTTTTCCAGATGATTTTGATGTAGATAAAGAAATTGCAAAGATCATAAAGAAAAGAGAAAAACTTCTAAAAGATAAGGCCGCGTAGAAAATGGCTAAGAATCTTCTTATCAAAATCAAAAAACCAAGAAAAAGTGAAATGTGTCCTGTGGGATATCATGTCGTCAAAGGGCACTACCGAGAATGTACTAGTGGAACGAACACTTGGGTAGATGCACATCTTAGAAAGAACCGTGGAAAGAATGCTTTACTACTTGAAGAGAACATTCAATTTTTATATTGGAATAATAACAAGAAGTATAAAAAAATAAATGGAATTAAGACCTTTCCAGCTTATCACGAAATAGACACGATAATTCACTTCTGGTTAGATTACTGGAAGACAAAAGGAGTTAAGTTTCCAAAAGGCTTAACTCCATTACATATTAAAGCTTTAATCGCTGTTGAATCTTGCTTTAGACCAAAGGCCCGCCCAAAAACAAGTTCTGCGGTTGGGTTAATGCAACTTCTTAAAGGTGCAAGAAGTGCGTTAAGGGGAACAAAAAATACTCGAAACAACGAAGTTCGAAATCATTATATTTCCGTTACTGAAAAACAACTTGAAGACCCTGTTGTTAATATTGCTGCAGGTATTAGATGGTTTGCTCATAAATTCTACTTGATGAGAAATCATAAAGATAAATCTTTAAAAGCTGTTATTCGTAACTATCACTCTAAGGATAAGGCAGGTGATGAATATGCTAAAAAAATACTGGATTATTACAAGCAGTCTAAATAAGATTTTACTTTTATCGTGCTTGTTTACAATAAGTTCAGCATCGGCTTTTTCTGAACCCGTTTTTTCTGGCGCTAAAGAGCTTGTTATATCAAAAAGCTTAAGCTTGCAGATTAAATCATTTTTAAAAAAGGGTTGCGACCTAGAGAGGGATGTATGTCTTCCTTTTAACCAACTTTTTATAAATGAATCTGGATACACATATGATTATTCTAATTTAATTAAACATTGGAATAACTTCACCTATGTGTACTTCGTTTATTTGAAAGATAAAAAATATTTCTCAGACTTAGATGGTGATGGGATTTTAGAGATTGCCCTATATCCAATGATTGCAGGTAATAACCCCATAACAGATGTCTATATCTACTCTATTAAAGGTAACAAACTCGTTTTTTATGGAATGGGTAGATTTCACTTTGAGAGGGGCCCATATGTTCGGCAGATAGTTAAGGGAAGATGGTTAGAACCTTTAAATTAGAATAAAGCTGAGTTTACCTGTGTGATTTAAAGTAAAAACAGACGGTTAATATAACAATTCAAGGATACTAGTTCGATATTTGTATGCGTTGGGGCACCAAGTCTCTTTTAAGAATTTTAAAAAGCTCCGTCTAACCCACGGGGCTTTTTTTTTGCTCTAAAATCAAAGAGTTAGTAAATGATCCTAGTTTTCCGTAGCCTGTAGAGAGCTAAGGGGTGATACCTCGGGGGTCAATCGGGGGCACATTTCTTTTTCACCTACATTGAAGTTTAAAATCTCTGTTGTTTTAGATAGGTGATCTGGTGATAGGTGAGCATAAATCTGCGTCATAGAGAAATTATAATGACCTAAGATTTTCTGTAGGTCATACAAGTTCCCTTTTAAGTTACTTTGACAGCGACTTGTATAGAACAGAGATAGTTAAAGTTTGGAAAAGAGAGAAATATCAAACCCTAAAAAAAAGAGTACCTAGTAATTACCCCACAATTGAAGGCTTCTGTTTGAGTATTTCGATTGGAAAAAAGACATTTTATCGTTGGGCTAAGAAATATCCTGAATTTCGACACGCTTATAGGGCTGCAAAAGGTAGGCAACTTCGCCTTTTGGTGCATCACGGTTTAATGAGAAATTACAATACTAGTTTTGCTCTATTTCTCATGCGAAATTGTTTTTCGAAGGAAGAGCTAAGAATTCTGTGAGCTGTAAGGGATTAAGCTTCTTTTTTAGAGCGGTAGCGCTTTAATCCAACCTTAAGCTGATCTTTTGAATACCCTTTTTTTAGCAGGGCGGTGTATATTTTCTTTTCGCTTAAGCCTTTTGCAACATTTTTTCTGAAGGTGTTTGAGATTTTTTTAATTAGCTGCAGGTCCTCGCCATTCTTTTCGTCAAGATCATGGCCTTCCTCTTCTTTAGGAGCCTTTTCTTTAAAAAAAGTATAACCCTTTAATCTGTTATTGTAGTTAAGGTAGTTGGTAACATAATCCCTAAGCCCTGCCTCTATTTCATTTGGCTTTGATATACTAACGTAGAAGGTAGTAAAGTATGTTGTTTTTACCAAGTGGACTAGTGAGTTAAGAAAAGAAACAAAAATAGAAGTACCAATAAGTATAATAAATAATGGTAGTAGATTTATTATAAATGGTGTTTTAAAAGGCAAGGTTACAAGCCATGCTTGTGGCAAAAATGCTTTTCCGTAATAACCAATTCCGGCTCCTATAAGTAAGGATGGAACTTGTATGAAACCAAATAGGGAGACAAATACACTGCCAACGATATCGATACCAAGTATACCTACTAAAGCACCTGGTATGTTCTTCTTTACAAGTTTTAGCTTAGAAGGGACTTGGCTTAAAGTTACTTTATCTATAACGATTGAAGGAAGGGAGAAGTTCTTTATTAAATCCCAAACTTCTTGAAAAATGGAAAGGATTAATCCTTTAATCATACTAACAATACCACTTTTTTCCTCTTGTGAATTATTGGAGGCTGATTTCACGATATGATCAATAATTGAATATAAAAAGAGAGTAAAACCAAGTCCTTTAAGTTCACTTGATCCTTTAGAAATATCAGTATCTTTTCCACGTAAGACGTCATAGATCATCCAACTTGTAATAGCCTTATATCGCATATTTATATAGGAAATTATTGGGGCCATTAAGAATAAGGCTAAGACGGTTAAAAAACCTTTTCCCATTTCTTTAGAAATAAAAAAGCAATAAAGTGAAAAGAATATTGTGACAATTCGGATACTTTTAATGAAAGTCATATATATTGACGGTTTAAAGACATCAATGTCCTTTCCTAGTAAAGTAATACTATTTTTAAGGAGCCCTTGGACATCTTTTCCCTTACCACCTAAACCAGGAAAGTAGTTAAACATTTCAAACCTCTCTATTAAAAAATAATAAATATCTCTCCTTCGGTATATAAGAAGGTTAAGTTTAAGAAGACACCTTTAAGTACATGAAAGTACGATTATTTTAATTAAATCGATAATGGATCTAGCAGTTTTCTCCGATAAGAATAGTATGAAAACGAGATTGCTATTATTTCTGTTTACTTTGTTCTGTGTGGAGGCTTCTTTTGCTTCTGAAGCGATGAGGTATGCCAAGCATGGTTGTAAAGTAGAGAGGAATGCAACTGCTTGTAAAGTTTTTGAAGGGTTGAAGCGCTTAAAAAATAAACCTGCTCAGACAGATTATGGCTACATCTCAAGTACACAAAATGACATATCTCCTGATGCCAAAGATTTTGAGGGACGGAAAATTGCAAGTTCTGATATCGAAATAGAGGATAATTCAACATATGATGAGAAAAAGAAAACTTTAATAATAAAAAACAAAATCAAGTCAGATGGTTTTGAAATTGAAAATAATATTAAAGTGGTAGGCTATGATGCTAAAAAGGCAATGGCTCAATGTAAGAGCTATGGAGAAAAACTGAAAGGTTGCCAGCAATTTTCTTGTAAGTATTTACACCCTTTTGGTGGAATGGAAATGGAAAAAAGAATTATTGGCTTTGATAATGGTAAGTGTAAAACAGAAGAAGAAATGCCAAATAATGGACTTATGACATGTCTGTACTCAAAGGATAAACTGTCTAAAGCTTCTGAGTTTACAGATTCTATGGGAAAGAAGCATGCTGATAGCATGAATAAGTGGATGAATGATGGGACTTGCGAAATTTCTGGCTATTAATTCCTCTATGTATTTTAAGGGGGCACTTTGGGGTACAAAGTCCAAAATAATCCCTCATAAGAGATAACAATAGAAAACAATCCTTGGGCCGGACTCGGTTAAGTTGTTGTTTTTAAGAAGTTAATAAAGTTAAGCATTTAAGTACAAAAAGTGAATATCCCTCATTCGGAGTCCGCGTCGGGGCACCAACTTTTAAAACACTTAAAGCCCAGATTAACCCTCTGAGTTTTTTTGTCTAAAATTAATTGCTTACGCTATTTTTACTAACAAACTAACATTGCTATCGCCTTCCAGTTCTTGTTCATGGAAAGAAAATGGGATGGGAGTCAGTGGCAACGATGAATAAACTTACCAGCTTCAATCTTACAGGATTATATGCTCTTTGATGATGCCTTAAGCAAAATTAATCATCATCTCGATGAGCGTCTTGAAAACTTTCCTGCTCAAGCAGTTTTAGCATTTCATGATCATCCCAAAAAAGTGACTCAAATGGCACAGTAATTTTTCACCTTTCCTGATATTTACTCCTTAATTAAAATCATCATGAACTACTAAGTAGAAAAGGCTTTCCAAGTCAACCAGTTCCCTTAAAGCTTACTTATCTAAATAGTGTTTTTTATATCGCTCAACACTTAAGTGCACAAATTGATGGACACTAATACTCAAAAAGTAATAATGCTAAAATCATAAAAACAATGGAAAAAGACTTCAACCTAGTTTTATTCAAAGAATCATTTAAAGATTTAAACCTTCATTGGGAATAGAGTAGTAGTTATCTATAGTTTTTGAACTGTTACAAGATCTGTCACTAGCCTCTCGGTCGGAGAGTCTCCGCTTTCTGAATAACCACTTATGACTTCTAACCCACCGTAAATTATTTTTAAAGATGTATATTTTATATCATCAGCACTACTTATTTGAGTGTGAAAAGGATCGGAGCTTAGAAAGGTAGGACAAGATAATCCTGTTATATCCTTATAAACTCCAACCGCCCAGGTCGTTATTCCGCAATAATTTTGGGATACATACCATCCAATGTCTGGGCGAAATTCAACTGATACAACGACAAGATCTAGATTTAATAAATTTGGTTCACCAGAATTTTCAGCTATTAATTGAAATTTAAAAGTTTCTTTTAAGACCGCTGTCTCATCTGAGCAGTCATTATTAACATGACTTGATGACTCTCTGGTAACATATTCGCTCGTGATATGGAGGTGTGTAAATTCATAGAAGCCATCATAAGTTAGGCTGGCAAAACAATTGGAATAAGTACCTTGAATTCTATTTATAGTCGCTTGAGTTAAGTTTACTGTTTCATCAACTGGTTTTTCAATTATACTTGGCTCCTCCAACTCAACACAAGATTGAAAAATAAAAATAACAGAAAATAAAAGAAAATTTTTCATATAATCTTCATCCTTCTATTATGATAGCAGTTTTAATTTGATGTAAAATCAATCACCTAATTTTACTACAAATGGCTACTTGGTAAAAATTGAATCAAATCGTTCAGGATTTCGGGGACTTAGTGAAGTTGTTATATAAAGTTTAGATACTTTTTGGAAGATCCGCCTTCAATTTGTGGCTTAGTTAAAGGCAACGTTCTCAAGAGTATCGATGATTTTTTATATGTGTGACTATAAAATTAGAAAGCCCATAGAATTCAGCAATATTACTCAAATGAGTCGAATTTCACTAAAAATATGACCAACTAAGAATTCAAAAGAAAGGGAGTGTAGAAGGCGAGGATGTGAAATGCCCCCCTAATTCGTCCTATACTTCCTATGCCGTCTTTTCACTTGCGAACTTTATTAAGTTAGTTATTTGCATTCAGTTTTATGTTTGCAGATTTAAAGTTTAGATTGGTAAAGGAAGTATAAACACCCCCTTGTTTTTACTGATTGTGGAGTTGTAATGCTCTCAAGTGTTTTAAAAAGTAAACAAGCAGTTCAGGTTAATATTTCCATCATGAGAATCTTCAAAGAAGATTAATTTAATATTTGTATACGTCTGGGCGCTAACTTTTAAAAGAAAAACTGCAAAAAATTTAAAGTCTCGTTTATTCCAGAGGACTTTTTTATTTCCAATTTTTCTTTTTACTGGTCCAACCGATACCAGGGTTAAATGAATTTGTGGGGTCTAGTTCTTTATAAAAATTTTTTAGAGGCTCTTTGGCATAATACTCATGTCCAACATTGTGTTCAGCTGGATATTCAGCTCCTCTAGCATCAAAAGTTTTAAGTAGCTTTTGTTTCAATGCTTTTGCATCAACACCTTTTTTAACAACATAGTTCTGATGAAGAACGTGGCAAAATAAGTGGCCATAATAAAGCTTTGTATCTAAGAGGTTATCAATTTCTGGGGGTAAGTTCTCAAACCACTCTTTTTCATTTCGTGGAAAGGCGATATCCATTGTCATCATTGCACCTAATCTTTTTTCATTAAGAGCATGGTATCTACCAATAGCACTGGCCGCTACAAAACGATGTAAAATGGCCTTCTTAGCTTCTTTCTCAGTACACTCGAAAAAACTCCCTTCATGCTCATCGAAAAACTTAGTAAAAAAATCCCTTGCCTCATTAACTCCATCTCCAGACATTTCAATTACCCAGTGGTGCTCATATCGGTCTCTAAACTGTTCCATTCTTTTAGGAAGATGGTTAGGCCAAAACCAAATGAAAAACTGCATTAATCGATCAGAGAACTTATTAGGTAAAAACCAAAGTTTGCTAGCTAAAAAATCCACTTTCCTTTTAATATTAAAAAGAATTGGAATGTAATGGGGACCCATTTTATCAATGACAACATGGTTGTCTTTTCCATACTTTTTTGCATAATCATAACAAACACGATGTAAGTACTCACCTGAAGTGGGAAGGTTTTTAAACTTTGAAAGAATTTCTCTTCTGATCTTTCCGAGTACATCAGCTTTATTAGTTCCAACATAAAAGACTTGTGTTTTATCTGGCTTTGGATATGTATCAACTCTTACTGCAAAGACTGCTAGTTTTCCTGCACAGCCAGAAGCTTTATATAGTCTTCTCCCATCAGCATTGAATCTGGCTGGGGTCGAAGCATCAACATCTCGAACTCTTTGTTGATATTCATTGTCTGAAGCAAGTTTATCAGGATGTGAAATGTCAGTTTGAGAAAAATTCTTATTCTGAAGATTATTTAAAATCTCAGCAGGGGAGTTCCCAAGATTAACACCTAATTCATTTACAAGGTTTAGCTCACCATTGTTGTCTATTTGAGCGTAGATTGAGAGTTCAGTATAAGCTGGTCCTCTTTTAACTAATGCCCCGCCTGAGTTATTACAAATACCTCCGACAATAGATGCACCAATACAAGAAGATCCAATTACAGAGTGTGGCTCTCTACCATATGAATTAAGTTTTTCTTCAAGGCCAAAGAGGGTACTGCCGGCAAGGCCTATAATTTGTTTGCCTTCATTGATAATATGAATTTGATTGATTCTCAAGGTGCTAATGACAATGATAGGTCTATCATAGTCATTACCATTTGGAGTTGACCCTCCGGTTAGTCCTGTGTTTGCTGCTTGCATTATAACGATAATGTTTTCTTGAACACAGATTCTTAGAACTTCCCATACCTCTATTAGAGTTTTAGGCTTTACAACCGCGATGGCTTTTCCATTACCAAAGCGAAAACCTTTACAAAATGGCTCCATACTTGCTTCATCAGAGAGAGTAAATTTCTTTCCGATAATTTCTTTTATTTGTTCAATGATAGTGTTGCTTGATGCAGTATTTTTCATAATAATAACTTTAATTATGGTTTAATTATTTGATGATATTAGCAGAATAATAGACATTTAACAATTTCAATTGAATAAGGAATTGCTCATTGCGTTGGTGACGTCCGTTGTATTTGAAGAAGGTCTTGTTTAGCTATTAATGTTTATTGCATATTGGGATAGTCCACCAACAACAGATTGGTATATATCATGTTCAATAAGTTTATCTTTTCCAAAAATCTCACTTAATCGATTTTGAATTTGAGTGAACTGAGCTGTACCACCTGTTAAGACTACTTCATCAACATCTTCTGGATTTAAGCCTGATTGCTCAAATACTTCAAGCATGGAGTTTATAATGGGAGTCACTATATTATCCATTGCTTCATTGTATTGATTTTTTAAAATATCTTCTTTAATCTCAATATCGACATGGGAGAACTGAAAGTGATGAGGGTCTATGTCATCGGAGCATATGGATATCTTAGAATCTTCAATCTTTTGAAATATGGTATATCCTAGTTGCCACTCAACTAGGGCAAAGAGTTGATCAAGCTGGCGCTTACTCTCTTCGTCTTTTGCGAATGGGTGTATTGTTTTTAAATAATTCCATGTTTCTTTTTCTCTTAGATGAGTAATATGTGCTGGTGAACAAATCTTTTTTAGAAGAGCTCTTGGGAAATTTAATATTTTATCACTCATTGGAAGTTTAAATTCAAATTGAGAGCCAAAGTGTTTAGAGATGAACTTTAACATCATCTGACCATCGAGAGAATCGCCAGCTTTGTAGACTCCTGAAAGCCCAAGAATATCATCTTGAGTGTATTGACCTTCATGAAGCTTCATTAGGGTGAAGTCAGATGTTCCTCCTCCAAAGTCAGCAATTAAAACAATCTTTTTAAGAGTATTATTTTTATCAAAGTCTAACCCCGCAGCAAGGGGCTCTGGACAAAAATGTATTTCTTTAAATCCCACAAGTTCACAGGCCTTTCGCATTCTATCTTCTGCTAGTTGGTCACACTCAGGGTCAAGTGAATATTTTGCTGGTCTTCCCACAATAACATTTTCTACATTAATCCCAGTATAGTCATCGGCCCTTTTTTTCATTTCTCTAAGAAAAATGGCAATCATATCTTCAATTGCATACTTCTTATTATGTATTTCTGATCCATTGAAGTTTGCATCTGGAAGAAACTTTTTAAGGGACCTTAAAAAACGGCCCTCTCCATCATTGTCACTATACTCATCAATGGCCTCATTACCAAAAAACCAACTTTTCTGATCCATGGTAAAAATAAGTGATCTTAAAATATAATTTTTATCACCTTCCATTGGAATAGGAGTTATTTCATTTGATTCTGAAATAAAGTTAATAAGTGAATTGGAAGTTCCAAAATCGATTGCGTAGTAATTCATAATTGCTTAAACTTTATCATTTCCAGTTATTTCCTACAATACAGATGCTTTTTGACCTGAAATCAAATAGTTAGTGTCTATAATAATTATCTACTAGCTTTAAGTTCATCTTAGGATTTGATAGAAATATTGTAAAATAGGAGAGATTTATGAAGAAGGCGTTAGTTCTTTTAGCACTTAGTTCAATGACATTAAGCTCAGCTTTTGCAGATAGCAAACTAGACACGTTGGTTGGAAAATATGCACACTATGATGTTGTTTCATATGTTGGTGAGTTATTTGGGCCAGTTAAGTTAAAGTCTAGAATAATAAGTTTTGGTATAACTGAATATTACAAAGAAGATGGAAAATTAATATCGAAAGACCGCTTTTGTTTTTCTGATTATAAAGCAAACTTTCCTTTTAAATCTAAAACATCTGATGAGTTTACTCGTGCCATTATTCCTGAAGTTGTAGAAATGGAAGTGATGGAAACGAACAATGAACTTTTAGTTCATAGACCTGAAACACCAACAATGATAGGTGTAGACCTTCCTCATTACACCATGAACTTTCCAGCGGATCCAACGGATCCACGTTTTACTGATGATGATAAAGATGGAAAGCCTGGAATTACTGTTAATTTAACTATGGGGCGGTTTCTAAATGAAGAGCTTTACATTGCTCGTAAAGAAATCTTTTCTTATGATTTAAAAGTGATGGATAATGGAATTCTAGCAGGTGTTGTTCGTGATAGATCACAGCAGTATATTATTGGAGCAACAAAGCAGAGTCTAGTTAAGCCTCAGAATCCAATTCAGAATATGGATTTGTCAAAAAGCCCGATCTATCTAATTCCAATGAATGAAGATCTTGACTGTGATCAATTAAAGGCAAAGAGACATATTTATTTTCCGAACAAAGATAAAAAACATAAACGTTTTTATAAGAACTATAAGGCTCCAGGAAAGCTTTAGGCCAATCCAACTTTAAATTTCTTGTTTTTTATTTTTCCAGCATTGAGTTTGTCGATGGCATTATTGATAAGCTCTTTTTTTACGGCCACGAAGCTTACGATGTTGGTTATATGAATATTTCCGATATCATCAGATTCTAATCCCGCTTCATGTATAAGAGCGCCAACAATATCTCCTGGACGGAGTTTGCTTTTTTTTCCTCCATTTATATACATGGTATCCATGGGGGGAGTTAGGTCGTAATCACCTTCAAAATCTCCAAAGTTAAACTTAGTGGATTTGATGTCTTTTTTAGTATATTCGCAGATCGCTTCTAATTTATAGTCTTCTTTATCAATGAGAAAGCTTATAGCCGTTCCGGTTTCACCAGCTCGACCTGTTCTTCCGATTCTGTGGACATAGTCTTCAGCATCCATTGGAAGATCGTAGTTGATTACAGCAGAGAGTTCTTTTACATCAATTCCACGAGCTGCGACATCAGTTGCTACTAATGCTGAAAGAGAATTATTTTTAAACATGGTTAAAACAGCTGTTCTTTCATTTTGTTCAACATCACCATGAATTCCAGCAACAACGATTCCTTCCCGTCCTAGAAACTTAACAACTGAGTCTGTAATTTGTTTTGTTTTACAAAAAACAATAAATCTTTCTGGCTTTAGCTTTCCAAGAACAGAAAGTAGGGCATCATTTTTATCTTTATGACTTTCAAGTGTGTAGAAGATTTCATCAATTATATTATCATCTAGTTCAGTATCTACTTTTATGGAAATCGCTTCCGTTTGAATTTCTTTACTTAAATCTTCAATTGTTAGTGGGAAAGTTGCAGAGAATAAAAGAGACTGTCTTTCTTTAGGCACATATCTTTCAATTTCTCTTAGCTCTTTTTGAAAACCCATATCTAGCATTCTATCAGCCTCATCAAGAACAAGTGTAGATACATTATCTAGCTTTAGACTTTCTTTTTTTGAAAGCCTAAGCACACGTCCAGGAGTTCCAACAATTATATGGGCACCATAAGATAGAGATTTTTCTTGATGAAATTCAGCAGTTCCTCCACAAAGAGTAACAACCTTAATATTTTTTAAGCTTCTTGCAAATGTTCTGATTTCTTTTGCTACTTGTTCTGCTAACTCTCGAGTTGGACAAAGAACTAAACTCTGAGGATCCTTTTGATCTTCTTGAATCTTATTGAGGATACCCAAGGCAAATGTAGCGGTTTTACCACTACCAGTTTTGGCTTTAGCAATAACATCCTTGCCTGAAAGCACAAGAGGTAGGCCTTCTTGTTGGATAGGTGTCATGATCTTAAAGTCTAAGTC
>CAXGOD010000018.1:0-12506 GCA_964011245.1 uncultured Bacteriovoracaceae bacterium
CCGTGTAGGGAACTTCTACTAGTTCACCTCCCCATTCTTTTATTGTATCTATAACTTGATTTCGGGTATCTTTTTGAACGCCCTTAACCCAGTCATCTCCATGAACAACAAAATTAGGTCTAAGTTGTTTTAAGTTTTCTGTATAGTCTAGCGTCGATTGAGGCACAACTTTTGTGACACCTTTGATATTCTCAACAATAGTTTTTCTTTGTTGATAGTTTAAATAAGGAAGGGGTTTGTAAGCAGCAATAGCTTCATCTGTAAGAAGTCCTATAATGACTTCTCCAAGATTGCTAGCATGCTGAATTATATTTAAATGACCGTGATGAATTAAATCAGCACTCATTGCTACGTATACTGTTTTTGTACTCATGTATTACACCTTTTGTTCTCTTATCATCTTAGTACATTCTGTAATTTTATAGACTTAGGAAATAGATTCCGTAACGAACTCTTTGTGTCAGGTATTTCTTACTCCATACAATTAGGAGAGAGAATTGCATAAAATAGAAATGTGAAATTACTTCTATCTATAATTCTATTTTCAATTAGTTTTTCAGCACTTGCGGTTGATTTGCCTTCTTTTAAAAGAAAAAACCTCATCAAAAAAACAGTGAAGTGGAGTTGCTCGCATTTACCATACAGAGAAGCTGTTTTACTACCTGATTCTAAAAATGTTGTTATAAAGTCCTGGACGACAAGAAAAGGAAAGACAAAAGTTAGCTTCAGGCCAAATATTTTCAATGAAGACATTTTTGAAAAAGCAAAAAAAATTGCTAAGGGTCAAAAAAATCCCGAGAAACCTAAATTCATTGTTGATTATAAAAGCTGTATAGATGATTTTATTAAAAATTATAAAGATGACCTCATTTCTCATCAAAAGAAATGCAGCAATTGTATTGGAGATATTTCAAAAATAACATCCGCAGTTGATAGTAAAATTCAAAGCGGAAATATATTTAAAAAATCTAAAGATCTTAAGGTACTTGCTCCTTATATGCCTGGACATATGCTTGATAAAACTTTAACAACTGTAGAAGTGAAGACTGCAGTAAAGAGACTTTGTGAAGGCTATAAACTTGATAAATCACAAAAAACAATACTCACCAGTAAATATCTAATAGAAAAAGTGACTCGTATAGCTTCAGATGTAGAGGAGTCATTTAATCAAGACTGTTATAAAAAAGTCATTGATTATAATCAAGAAATATTGGGGAGTATAGATTGTAGTATTGTTGAATGTACTGCAATTGAGGAGACAAAAAAGCTCTATTCGTCATTAGAGAATAAATGGTCAGACTTAAGAGAAAAGGCCAACACAGAAAAACAAAAAGACTTACTTGATAACTCTTTGATGTACTCAGCTTCAGATCTAGAAGACTCAGAAATAGATAAACTTTTAAATGCTGTAATAGGTCAGGGAAGCTATTGTAACGTTAAGTCTCCCGCTTTGAAAACGAAATCAGGTGAAGATAGACGATATTCGAATATGTTTGATTATCCAGAAGTTTTTAGTAGATTCTTGCAAGAAAAAATGAGCGAAGTTGATTTAGAGTGCCAGAAACATATGTTAACACTTGCAATGTCAGCTTATTATGAAAAAAAAGATCCATTGGAAGATGAATTCTGTTTGAAAAATGAATGTGACTTAATAAAAAAGAATAAAAATCTAGCAGAAGAAAATATTATAATCTTAATTCAGTCTCTATTTAGTGACAATGAGACTAAGTATTACTGCGAACGTAAAAAAGATTTTTCAAGCGCTAAAGGACTCTATAAAAAAGTAGATGAATTAGTAGATATTTTAGATGAAGCAAATCAGTGTAGAGAGCTTAAGCCCGGTGAGCATCGTGTTGTAAATAAACATGGTTTTAATAGTCCTACAGGTGTGGAATTTAAATATGTGCTCGAAAGACGATCTAAAAATAAAATGAATGCCACGTTGGCATTGAATTTTGGAGAAGGTAAAGCTGCAGATGAAATGCGCAATAGTACTAAAGAATGCCTGAAGAAAATGAGTACTTACTTTACTAAAGGTGATGAGCAGATAACTGTAGATATATTATCTCCACTAGAAGCCAAAAAACTTCCTATGAATAAAAGACCGCCAGTAGTTAATATCAAAATTGGTGACAAAGGTATGAGGAGTAATTCTCATCATTATGCAGCAGATATAAAGTGCGAAACATTAACTCACGAAGTATTACATCTTATGGGTCTCTGTGATGAATATAAAGAAAAAGTTAGAGGATTCTATGTAGACACTGAAACTGGTAAAGTATTAGACCCAGAGGAAGAAGGCCCTAATAAGAAAAAGGAAGGAAAGGCAAAGTTTATCAATGCCTATAATGATTGTCGCTCGATACCTAAGTCAAATTCAGTGATGAAGAATCAGTGGGATATAATTAATAAAACTGTAAAAAAAGAAAAAACATGTGAGTGTGTAAATAACTTATGCGATCAAATACTATCGAATGACAATCAAAATCAAAATCAAAAGAATTTCATGACTCATAATACTTGGACAGGTTTATGGTCCATTAGAAGTCGTTGTAAAAATACATTTATAAGTAATCAAAAAGTATCTAATGCTTCCGATTTAGACAAGGTTGGATCTCCTCTAGAGTTGATCACTAGTAATGAAGACAAAATTGTTTTTTATGATCACGATTTCTTTGCAAGTAAATACACAAATAATAAAGGAAATCTTTATAAAAGAAAATATACATGTTCATGTTCAAGTGACGATTGTAAAGGCGAACTCAATACTCTAAAAGAAAGAATCAAAGCAGGAAGTTTTACAACAAATACAAGCTGCCCAAGTGGTTCAGCTGAGCAATCAAATAAAGTAGTTACAAATTCAACGAGTTCAGGATTCGGCGAATATAAAAATGGAGTATTTACACTTACCAATACGCCAGTTAATAAATCATTATTACAAACTGCACAGTTTGAGCGAATTAAGTGGGGAACATGTACCTCAAAAGTTAAAAAATACTCAAAGTGTGCAAAAAATGCTTATAAGAACTTAGCAAAAAATTGCCCAGATATTCCAGCTTTCTGTAAGGATGAGAAAAAATGGTTAAAAAGCTCACAATAGTATTACTTTTTTCTTACCTAACAAACTCTTTTGCCGGAGTTAATATCGCTTTTGAAAAAAGAGATATTAATGGTTTGAAACAAATTGCAATAGTAATCGATAAGAGTGAGTTCTATACAAATTCAAATGAGTTAGAGCTTTATTCAACTCAAAAAATTGGTAAATTTAAAATAAATCTAAAAACAGTCCCAAAACAAATAAATAATATTGAAAAAATATATAAAGCATTAATAAAAATAGATACTAAACTTAAGGAAGTTCAAAAGAGCTTTAATACTACCTATAAAGCCTCTCACCATGCTCCGTATATTAAATTAGGTTCATTCAAGGTTCCAATCTCACATCCATATTACATAAAACTATACGATGAACTTGAAGACATTCTTAGTAAAACTTCTCTAAAGAGTTTAAATACTGTTGAGTACAAATTTGGAAAAAAAGGCCCAGAACTTCTTTATAAGAAAAAAGGTCATAAAATAAAAAGAGAGTTAGTTAGTTTAAACTTCTTATGTAAGAAAAGAACAAATGAAAGAATTTGCTTAATAGATAAATTTGGTCATATTGTTGTCAGTGAATAATGAAATCATTTTGGCAAAACTCAAATTCATTACCTAAAGAAATTTTTGATTTAATCATCGTTGGTGGCGGTATAACGGGGCTTTCTGTTGCTTACTGGGCGAACAGGATTGGACTAAAATGTTTAGTTCTAGAAAAAGGTGAACTTGCTGAGGGGGCTAGTGGAAGAAATGCCGGTTTCCTTACCGGCGGAAGTATAAACTACTTTGTTTCCTTAGTTGAAAAGTATGGTGAGCAAAAAGCATTAGAACTTTGGAAGTTTGTAACTGATAATGTTGCATTGATGATGGAACAGCTTGAGTTAGATGCAAATGCGGAATTGGTTGGTTATCATCAGTCTGGAACAATATCTTTATTTAATGAAGGAGATGGTCTAGATAAAGTACAGAAGGGCTTTGAACTATTAGTTGCCAATGGGTTCGATGTTGAAGTGTGTGCACCAGTCTTTAACTTTAAAAAAGCCTACAAAATAAATACAGATGCTTCCTACGATCCATTTAAGATTATAGAACTATTATCAAATAAGTTATTTAAAACAACAGTATGTACACAAACCACTTGTTTAAAACTCTATAAAGAAAAAGATATTTTCCAAGTTGAAACAAATAGAGGATTAGTTCAAGCTAGAAAAGTTGTTGCCTCTACTAATGCACATATTGGAAAGCTTGTTAAAGAATTAAACCTTGAAGTAAAACCTGTTCGAGCACAAATCGCTTTTTTAAAACTTGATGCAAATAATATTTCGATGGCCAATCACAGTATTCCAAGTGAAAGAATATACTTTAGAAGATTTGGAGAGGGACTCATTATGGGGGGGCTTCGCTATCTTGATACAGATGTAGAGAATACTGATGAAATTAAGTTAAACGAAAAGATTCAAGATGCTATTGTGAATAGATGTAAAAAGTATTTTGGTGAGGTTGAGCTTATTCAAAAATGGAGCGGTATTATGGGCTTTACTCAAGATGAACAGCCTATTTATGGGCAGTCGAAAATGGATAAAGACTTTCTTTATATTGGTGGCTTTTCGGGCCATGGTAATGGATATGCTTTCAAAATGGCCAAAAACTTAGTAGATGAATATTTGGGAAGTGGCAAATAACTAGCAATATGGTATAAATTTATTATGACACATGTAGATAACGCAAAAGAAGTATTTGATATTGAAATCACAGGCCTTAACGAAGTTAAGAATAAGCTTGATAGTAGCTTCGATGAAGCTGTAAACACTATCATGAAAGCTTCTGGACGAGTTGTTATCACTGGTATGGGGAAGTCAGGTCTTATTGGTAGTAAGATTGCGGCTACTATGGCCAGCACAGGAACTCCAACTTTCTTTATGCATCCAGGTGAGGCCTATCATGGTGATCTTGGAATGATCGACTCAAATGATGTCATTATTGCCATATCTAATTCTGGGGAAACGGAAGAGTTAATTAGGCTTCTTAGTTTCTTTAAAGACAATAAAAATACAGTTATTGCTATGACTGGAAAACAGTCTTCAACTTTAGCTAAATATGGAGATATCTTTTTAGATATTGGTATCTCAAAAGAGGCATGCCCACTAAAGCTTGCTCCTACAACATCAACCACTGTAACACTTGCTCTAGGAGATGCACTTGCAATCGCTCTTATGAAAGCAAGAGATTTTAAAGAAGAGAACTTCGCGCGCTTCCACCCAGGTGGAAGTTTAGGAAGAAAGCTTCTGATGAAAGTTAAAGATGTTATGAAAACTGAGAATACTCCATTTATTAAACCTGATATGGATTTTTCTGAAATCATTTCTGTTATTTCTGGTGGTCTATTAGGAATCGGAGTGATTCTTGATGGCGATAAAATTGAAGGTATTATAACTGATGGTGATCTTCGAAGGTTACTTGCTCAGGAAAAAGAAAAGGCCCTGAACTTTAAAGCAAAAGACTTCTACACAAAATCACCTCAAACAATAAATGCAAATGAAAAAATTGTTCAAGCTGAAAAGATAATGAATGATAAAAAAATCACGACACTTGTTGTAGAAGAAGATAATAAGTTTGCAGGGATATTACACCTATACGATATTTAAATATCTTTTCGTTTATGACTTTTTAAGATTCCATCTTTAATATCAAGTTCTAAGTATCCTGCAAAACCATCCATATCATTACCAAGAATAATATAATAACTAGGAGTCTTTAAAATATCGATATTAGCGTTATAGTTTAGTGCATGAGCAATTAATAATGAGATATTTAGATGTGTAGGATTTGTTTCAAGCCCCTGAATCTTTTTATTTAATTCGTCTTCTTTATGAGTATAGGTAAGAATTGGGATCTCAAAAGCTGGTTTTTTAAGCATTCCATGCCCCCAGTAACCATTTTCTCCTAGCCCTTCTCCATGATCAGAGATAACAAAAATACTTGTAGGGACCTTCAGCGTTTTAACATGTTCAATGAGTCGCTCCATAAATAAATCAAAGTGATAAACACTATTATCATAATAGTTTACTTGCATTCCACGAGCTGAACTTACCTCCTCATCAGTAAACTTATCAGAAAGCTCGTTATACCTCATATTGTATGGACTATGGGAGCCTCTTTGATGAAGAAGAACAAACTTATTACCTTTTTCAAGATCTATTTCTAAAAGGTTATCCACTAGTTTATGATCATCAGCTTGGTTTTCGTCATCTAAATCGGGTTGGATATCACCAAGGTTTTTATAGTTATTAATGTACTTGGGGCAAATGCTATTGGTTATATATCTAAGTTGCTGCTGAGACTGAGTGGAATAAAAGTATGTTTCAAAATTTTGATCAGATGCTAATTTAAATAGACAGTGTTTTCCATTAAAAACAGATCTATTTCCATTTAGTCCATAAGTGGTATTCATAAAAAAAGCGACAGCAATATCAGTAGATACTCCTGATGAAATACCAGACTTATATTGAAAATTAGTGTCTTGTTTAAGTCCTAAAAGATATGGCGTTGTATCTCTTTTATACCCAAAAAGACTCATGTGTTTAGGGCTTAGGCTTTCAGCTTGAACAACAATGATATTTCTTTTGATTGGTTTTAGAGGTGTTAGTTCAATCGTCTTCATTGCATAA
Organism: uncultured Bacteriovoracaceae bacterium; assembly: GCA_964011245.1. Lineage (GTDB taxonomy): Bacteria > Bdellovibrionota > Bacteriovoracia > Bacteriovoracales > Bacteriovoracaceae > CAKZJW01. The sequence goes on from CAXGOD010000018.1 coordinate 6,765, forward strand.
GACTTATAAGCTTTGCTACTCATTTTGTAGGGGAGGATTTTTCCTAAAAAGTAAGAGAAGCTTATATAAATATTCATTCCATCAAACTCTTGAGTTGAAGGCTGACGACCCCACTTATTTCCAGTGACATATGTTCTTGCAGGATTGTAGATGAAGTAAAAAGCAAAAAGGAGAAAAAGAAACCTTGATGATTTCTGGGGTGTTATTTTCTTATGTAAAAGAATAAGAACGGCTAAGAGTGGGAAGAAAATTAGAGTTGGTCTGATAAAAACGAATAAGTCTTCTCGCAATGTCCCAAAGATTTCTGAGGTTTGAGTAAATAAAAGATAAATCTCAGTTGCATGAACTGGAAGCCCAAAGAACTCTAAGTGAATCATTTGAAAGTAACTAAGTATAAAGATGAATCCCATACTTATGAAACGCCAAACTGATTGTTTGATAAAACTAAAGATAAACAGAATAATAAATAGAGCAAAATACTTGTCTCCAGGCACCTGCAATGTCAGTGAGTCATGAAGCGCATAAAAAATGCTTTGCCCCACAACTGTGACAATAAAGAATAAAACAGTAACTAAAAAGTTATTTTTTAATTTAAGTATCTTGTTCATAAGAATAAATTCTAACATTAATTTTATGAGTTTATCTAGTGAAAGGTAAGGAGGGCCTCTATCCTTGGCCCCCATTAGGTTACATCGAACGATGTGGTCTCTCTAAGAAGATCAGTTATTCAACTGATCAAAGATGTGTTGTTGAAGTGATGAATATCTCTTCTAAAATATTCATCAATCTATATAGCAACACTGGTGCCAAAAAATATTCAATGTAAGTCTCTGAAATTGGATTCCAAACCATTTTCAGATTCGGAATCCGAAATGATTTATTCTACTTCTTTTAGGAATTCTCTAATGACTTTAGAGATTTTAGCCGGCTTCTCAGCCCAAATAGCGTGACTCGCTCCTTTGATTTGAGAAAATGAACAACCTTTGATCTTGTTTGCGTACTTTATTCCTGTCTCAGGAGTCGCCTCATCATTTTCACCACAAATAATAATGCTTGGAATTGAAATCTTCTTAAGGTCTTTTACTCTGTCATAAGTTTTTAAAGTCCCTGTGGGTTCAAACTCACTTGCTCCCCACATATATTGGTAAACTTTATTACCGTTTGGGTTTGGCTTAGAGAAGGCGTTAGTTAGCTTCTTTTTATTTTGAAGAACATGTTTAAGATAGAAATTCATCATGGCATCTTGGTAGACCTTAGAGTCTGTTGCTCCTATCTCATGACAGTACTTTATGACCTTTTGATCTTTTTTACTCATGCCCTTGATTAGTTTCTTAGCATCATTATGCCAGTCTTTGGCCGAAAACATTGGAGATTGAAAGACTAGAGATTTAACACCTTTACCTTTTTTACGAAAATAATACTCTAAAGCAAGTGTTGTTCCCCAAGAACCACCCATTAGGTGAAACTCTTTTAGACCCCATTCTTTAATAAGGATATCTAACTCCTCTACGAATGTTTTTATATTCCAATTTTTCTGATTAGTGGCACTACTTTTTCCGCCACCAATTTGTGTATAGCAGTAGACCTTTCTACCATTTGCTAACTTAAAGACATTTCCTTTTGGGTCATGAGTTCCACCCGGACCTCCATGAAGCCAAATAATAGGAGTCTTAGATCCTTTGCCTTGTTTAGTATAATGAGTCTTCCCAAATTTATGTTTAATAAATGCCATTTTTTCTACCTATTTGTATGTAACTACTGAAAAAGATTTTAAAATTATAGGATATGTCTTTCCAACCTTTCCTGACCAAGCAGCTAATGTCTTACATGGAACCAAGTATTGTTTGTTCCAGTGATTAACCACAAAGTCACACTTACTTGCAGATGATACGATATCAACAATTGTTACCCAGTGAAGATATTTTCCACCAGGGTTTTGAATTAGAGTAAGAATAGGGTTTCTTAAATAAGATTTACCGTCTCTTTGAATTCTTAAAAGATTTGGATGGGAGTATTTTGGGAAAAGATCCTGTTTTACATTTGCAATATAGTTAGTCGTATCTCTTAATTTGCCATAAACCCAGTTGTTTGAAGTAGGGCATGCATCTGAATTAAGATTAAAGATCGTTCTTAAACCTTTGCGTAAAGTTGCTGGTCTTACTCCTGGAGTAGCATCACTCATATAGCGAGCAACATATGTATTTGGATCTAATCCTTTTTTACATAAATGATAAAGAGAGTTTGAAGCCGCAGTTGGGCCACACTTCCCTTCCCAGCCGTTCCAACCATCACTCTGAGGTTGAACAAAACTTACTGATCCATCTTTACATCTTCTAAGACCAGCTGCCCTTAGTTCATTTTCATTTTGAACATTTCGGTCATAGAAGTTACATCGATCATATAAATAGATAGACCACTTTTTATTATCATAACTAGGTTCTTCATTTGTATATTCCACTAAGTCTGATTCTTGAGCTGTTCTAATTTCAGTAATAAATTCCGTTGTTGCAAACGCAAAACTAGGGATAAGAAATAAAATCCATTTCATATTTAACTCCATGTAAATTTTCTTGAAATTCTAACTAATTAAATAGACCTGCGCAAATGAACTGCTCAGGGTGATTGTACAAAGGTTCACAGTAATTAACCCACTTACCATTGATTTGTTCAGCAAACCCATAAAACCATCTAACTTCTTCAGTTGTTACTGGGTCTATTGTGAATTGATCCATTGTGACATTGGGCATTACCCCATCAACTTCATAGCACCAGCCATAAACACGATAATGATTTTCATTAACGATTTCAATAGCTTCTTTACCTACTGGAGTGTTGAAAATATGAACCATGCTGGTTTCTGTTGCTACGTATGGGATTTCAAATGCTGGAAAAAAGAATCTTACAACATCACTAACTGTGGCAGGTGCAAAGACATCAACTTCTTCATATATACTGGCCACATTTACACATGGATTAACAATCTGGATCCAAAACACTGCATGTGCTTTAAAACTCGTTAAAAAGAGGACAGTTAGAAGTGCATTTTTCATTTGCTGCACTGTATATGATACCGAATATAAAGACAAATATATTCTGATATCAGAACAGGCCATATTGATTTGGCTCATAACACACTAGAATCTCATTATGCTATTCTGGCATAGTCCTTGCTCTATAGAACGGCATAAAAGTAAGGGGGGGAACTATGAAACTTTTAAAATTATTTATTCTATTTATAATCACCTCAACTTCTGCACTTGCAGGAATTGAAGATTTAAAATCCGTTCATCTGATGAAGAACAAGTATGGGAAAAACTGTATCCAAGAAAGAAATAAAATTATCAATCAAGCTCAAAATGAAAGCATAGAGAAAATTGAAGAGGTTATTTGGTCAATCCAAAATGAAATCCTACAAGAAGGAATTATAAGAGCAAGGGACCTAGATCTTAAAGACTTAGTTATTGTTTGGATAAAGAAGTTTGGCGTGGATAAAATTAAAACTAATCCTAACCTTTTATTCTTAAAGTTGGGTGTTCATAAAAGATATATCCATTCATTCAGAATGGCGCTTGAAGAAATTGAAGGTGTAACTATTCACCCAGAGATTGATCGAGTTTCACAAATTTTAAAGTCATAATTTAAATTTATATTCAAAGGGAGAGGAGATGAAAACTATTTCATTGGCCTTAGCTTGTATTGCTCTTGCTTCTTGCGGGAAAAAGGACAATACATCTGGGCCGGGTACAAATGTGCCTTTACAACAAGAAACAAAAGTAGAAAACAAAGATCAAGACAGTGACTTCGATGGGATCAACGATCAAATTGAAATTGAAAATGGGATGAATCCTTATATTGATGATATTCCAGTGATAAAGATTGATGCCAGCGCACAAATTGAACTTAAAACTAATTTTTTTTCAAGAGGAGAGAATGACTATCAAACGAATCAACTAATATTTAACAAGAGGGGGCGTAGTGCGATTGAATACTTAAGGGCAGAAATTGCCAATATTGCTTATAGTAAGCAATACAACCTAGAGAGAAAAATTAAACTTAATACATTATCAAAATTAAATAGCAATGAATTAAGATGCCTAACACAAGCAGAGACTAAACGCTCTTTACCGAAGCTACTAGAGCAATACAGAAACCTAGAGTTTAGAGATCATAGTAGTAATATACATTTTGTAACAAAATTTAAGAAAAAAAAGAAGTTAAAAGAGATTAATCACATAAGATTAGATTTAAACTTTAACAAATTTAAATTATCCGAACTTAAAACTAATCGTGAAACATATAACTTTAGGACACAAAACTTTGACTTTGGTGAAACTCAAACAGAAGCAATAATAAAAGAAGAGCCTATAGATATTAATCGCTTTAATGAGTTTAGAAATTGCTTATATTATTCAATCAAAGACTTCAATTATAACTTTGTCGGGAAATCGCTTAATTATAAGGAGATATTTGAGAATATTGAAAAAGGATTATCGCATATAGTAATAATTCAAAAAGGAGAATTAAAAAGATATAGTGTTAATCCTAAAGAGTATTCTATTGATAAACTTCTTAAAGAAATTCAAGGAAATCCCATCTACGGGCATGATGGGCATTTAGTAAGTTTGTTTAATAAAAGAAATAATTTTCAAAAGATTGAGGATTTAAATTTAAACAAGAAGAAGTCTTTAGAAGTACGAAGATGGTTTTTTGAAGCTACAAATGGTGCAAGAATTGTTGAGCCTCTTGTTCCTGGACAAGTTTATTTTTTGGCAAATTTATCAGTTCATGATCTTTTAAAAACAGAAATATCAAAAGAAGTGATTTTAAATAACCATAAAAGCAAACTAAAGATTAAGAATATTTATGTTGGAGATAAAATTACTTTGGAGACTAGCATTACAGGTGAATTAATGGTTCCCCCTGAAAAAAGTTATAAGATCCCTGGATATTATGATGTCGGAAGTTGGAAGGACGGTCCAATTGATAATGCATGCCTAGTTCATGAATTTAATAGTTACATAAATGATACCTTTAACATTGAATCAGCTGAGAGGTACAAGCTAAAACTAAATGAAAGAGATATTATACCAGAAATTGCAGGTGATAAATTAATCTATGAGTTTCAAGTTGGTTTTGATGAAGTTAAGAATTTTACAATAGAGCTTCAATTTCCAGAGCAGAGCAAGGATCGATTTCCCTTCAAGAGAATGACCAACAAGCGGGATGTTTCTAAAGATTTGGATTGCGTTAAGCAAAGAGGAGTGTCAACAAATTCGACTACATTCAAGAATCAGAGTGCTTTTAAAAAGTTAAAATATAAAACATCTATTACGCGACGTGGAATTCACCGCAATTAGGCCCCATATGGGGCTTTTTTTTTTGTCTTCCTTGGGGCCATCTGATAAAACATAACCCATGGAAATTATATTATTGACCGGCGCGTCGGGATTTATCGGTCATAAAACAGCTCAATTTTTATTAGAACAGGGTCATCAAGTTATCGGTGTAGATAATATGAATGACTACTATGATACTGAACTGAAAGAGTTTAGAAAGAAAGACCTCGAGTCTTTTGAGAATTTTGCTTTCTATCAAGCAGATATCGAAAACTTAGAAAGCCTTGAAAACCTATTTAATAAATATAAATTTACAAAAGTATTAAATCTTGCAGCAAGAGCTGGTGTTCGCTACTCAATGGAAAATCCTCATGTTTATATGAGTAAGAGTTCAACATCAATTCCA
>CAXGOD010000019.1:0-12414 GCA_964011245.1 uncultured Bacteriovoracaceae bacterium
AAAGCGCAGAGAACTGAGTTTGAAGATTTGATGTACCAAACAGTCAAAGAAGCTGGTGGTCGTTCATCTAATGGAACTCACTACACTGTTGGTGAGCAAGTAGGTTCTGGATCGAAAGTTTCTGCTACAAGAAGAATTCACACAATGGGTTCCCCACAAATGACTAATAGACCTTATGACTTAATGATTATGGGTGACGGATTTTTTGGAATTCAAGTTGGTAACGAAGTTATGTATACAAGAGATGGATCTTTCACTGTTGATGCACAAGGGAATGTAAAAACGAGAAGTGGTCATCCTCTTTTACCGGGAATAGTTGTTCCACCAAATACCAAAAGCTTAATGATTTCTGAAAATGGAGAAGCTCAAGCTTACCTGGCCAATGCAACTCAACCTGTTGCTTTAGGACAAATACCAGTTTTTACCTTTGTAAATCCAGTAGGACTTGCAGATCAAGGTGGAAATGTCGCGAAAAAGACAACCGCTAGTGGTGAGGCGATCCAACATATTGCAGGAACAGAAAATTCAGGACATATTCAACAGGGCGCGATCGAGTCTTCAAATGTAAGTGTTATGACAGAAATGACAAGCTTAATCAAAGCTCAAAGAGCATATGAGATGAACTCAAAAGTTATGGGTATTGCAGATCAAATGTTGCAAACAGTTAACAATATTAGATAGGAGTAAATGAAAACAATATTTTATAGTTCTTTAATTTTTCTTTTTTACACCCACCATGCTTTTTCAGCATGTAATATTGTTTCATACCCAGAAATCATTAAATTAAACAAAAGATTAGACTCAAGCATAATTAAACTCTCTAACTGCAGTCATAATATTCAAGAATATTTTTTAGACTTTGTTTCTTCTGCCACAGGAAGATTAAACTCAAAACACTTAGAACATATTTTTAAAACTGAATACCAAGAGATTGTTACTTTTACTCCTTCTGTTTTAAAAGTGCTAAAGATTGAAGATAAAATCGGAAAACTTCTAGATCTAGGAGACGACACTATTGTTAGTAAGATTACAAGCCTTCACAACAAAGCTAGCATTCAACTAACAGAAGCTGATAAATTAAAGGCTATTTGTAATAGCTGTGAAAGCGCTGGTCAAAAGAACATCAAAGTTTACGTTAATCGAAAATCAATTTGGTTAACAGGTCATATCTATATTAAAAGAACTGGTTTTATTGTTAATCAAGAGCTTAATCCTTTTCAAAGTAAATTAAATAATCAACTTTTTTCAAAGAAAACTTTTTTTGATGACGGGAAAAATCATTTATTTAAAGATATCAATCAAATTCGTTTTTATAAAACAAATAAAAAACTCGAAAGAGGAAATACACTTAAGACTTCTGACTTAAGTCCCCTAACTCTAGTTAGACCTGGGCAAAAGATTAAAGTTATTTTAAAGGGAAAAAATATTTCTCTTAAAAGTTCTGCTTACTCAAGAGCTCAAGGAAAAATTGGTGATTTTATAGAAGTTTATAATACAAAAACTAATAAAAAGGTTACTGCTCAGGTGGTGGACTTCAATACAGTGATGGTGCAATTATGAGATCACTCATTTTAATATTTATAATTACAGCTTTCGCATCTTCATGTGCTTCGTACGTACAAAGTGTTCATAGCCAAATCTCAAGAGAACAAAACGCTAACAAAATGAAGAGGCAAAAAAGATACTATGACCCCTATGGGGCTTTTCGTGGTGTTCCTATGGGTGCCAATGATGCAAGGCCTATAAAAAATCCTAAAACCTTAGGTAATAACCCAACGACGGCAACTTCCAGAAATATGGCGCCACAAACAAACAGGTCTTATGGAAAAAAGCGCACAAAAATTGATGATCTAAAAGATAATGGAAACTCAGGAAGTCTGTGGTCAGGAAAGAACAGTGAAACTTTTCTTTTTGTTACCAATAATATTAAAAGACAAGGCGATATTGTTATCATTGAAGTTTTAAAACCTTTTAAAAGCAAGATAACATCTGAGCTCAAAACGGCTTTTCCAGAAAGAAGAAGAATCAAAAAGAAAAATACAGCTAAAGGCGAAACTCCTGCTCCAACGCCAGAGGTTGCTCCAGAACCAGAAAAAGAGACTGGTGATAATAAAGTGTACGACAAAATTTCAACAACAGTAGTTGAAGAGGTTAATAAGGATTATGTTCTAATTCGTGGACGTAAGGAAATCCTTTATAAGAAGGCAAAAAGATTCATCGAAGTTCAAGCGCTTGTATCACGTAAGGACATATCAGATAATGATGCAGTAAAATCCAGCAGGATTTTAGAACCTAAAATAATGGTATTGAGGTATTAATGAAGAAGTTTTTAACACTATTAATCTTAACATTCTTAGTTAGTAATGCTTTTGCAGCTGCTAGGCTCAAGAATATTGTATCCATTAAGGGCGTTCGAGATAATCCTCTTATCGGTTACGGTCTTATTATAGGTCTAAATGGAACTGGTGACGGCGGTGGAGAGATCACTAATAATTCACTAAAAAAGATGTTTCAAACTCTTGGACTTGACTCTGTTCAGGAAGTTAGTTCAAAAAATGTAGCGGCCGTTATTGTGACTGCAAAACTTCCTCCATTTGGAAGAATTGGCCAAAAACTTGATGTAACAATCTCTTCAATTGGTGATGCAAGTTCTCTTGCTGGTGGAACACTTCTGGTAACTCCTCTAAAGGGTGGTGACGGTAAAGTATATGCTGTAGCTAATGGTGCCATCTCAATTGGTGGTTTAACTCAAGGTGCGAAGTTTGCAACTTCTGCTGCCATTCCTAATGGAGCTACAATTGAGCAAGAAATTAAACAAGAATTTAGCAAGAAGAAGTCTTTGAGGCTTTCACTAAATAAACCAGACTTTACTACTGCGGCGAGAATTGAAAAAACAATCAATGAAAACCTTGGTGGTAAGTTTGCTAGTGCATCTGACTCGGCAACAATTGATTTAATTATTCCTCCACATTATCAAAGAAGAGTAGTTGACCTAGTTGCTATAATAGAAAATTACCGAGTTAATCAAGATGATAAAGCAAAGATCGTTATCAATGAAAAAACAGGAACAATCGTCGCTGGTGGGGAAATCACGTTAACAAAAGTTGCTATCAGCCACGGTGATTTAGTCATTGAAGTTGGTGGTGAAAACAAAGGCGGCAAATCTGGCTCCCTTTACTTAATTGAGAAAAAGACTACGTTAAAGGAACTTGTTAATGCACTTAATGCAATTGGTACAGGGCCAGACGATTTAATCTCAATATTTCAAACACTTAAGCGTAATGGGGCATTAATTGCCGATATCGAGTTCATTTAATGTCAACAAATAGACATAAATGGAATTTTTTTATGGAACACGACCCCACAGTAGTGTTACAATAATTTTAGAAGCCCACTAGGAAGGTGGATTCAAATTTTACTAGGAAGGTAAATGAGCCAAGTTGATAAAACTTCAAACATTCAGTTTCAAAGAAAACTTCCACAAAACAAGTACAATAATGTACCTAAGCCCTACCTTGATGTTGCTCAAGGAATGGAAACTCAATTCATTGGTCATATGATGAATGAAATGAATAAGACCGTTAAGTCTGAAGAGCCAGACTCGCATGCAAATAAATATTATAAAGGACTATTAGATCATGAACGTGCAAAGATAATGGCACAGACTGAGAATGGAATAGGACTTAAAGAAATTATTTTAGATCAAATTTTGCCACAGCATTTGAAAGCTTCAAACAATGCAGATGCTGTAAGAATGTATCAACAGAATGTTGGTAAAGTCCAAGGAGACAATAATGAATAGTGTGGACACAAGATCACCTTTCTTTCCAAGATCAAAAAACGCTGGGCAATCAGAAGTTTCAAGATCTGGAAATGCACAGAGGTTAAACAGAAACTCTTATGACAGAGCTCAAGAGATTGAAGCAAAGACTTCTGATCATGCAAGAGTATCAATCCCTGATAAAATTAGAGATTTCTCTAGGATCAAGAAAGCTGTTGATGCTGCTCCAGAGGTAGATAACACTGATAAGATTGCACGTTTAAAAGCTCAAATTCAGAGTGGAACATATGAGCCTGACTACGATGCAATTGCAGATAAGATGTTAGCGTCGGACTATTAGGGTGAATGAAATGATGACTGAAGCAAATAAACTTCGTTTTAAATTAAAAACTTCTGAGTTAGTAGATATTTGGCAAAATTTTTGTGAGTCTCACACAAAATTATATGATCTAACTTGTGATGAATATATGCATCTTCTTGAAAGTGATATTGATTTACTTGAATCTGCACTTGAAGAAAAGAATGCACTTTTAGAATCAATTTCAACCCTAGACACTAAAAGAACTGTATTACTTGAAGAACTAAGTGTTCTATCAGGAAGTAAATATGACACATTAACAGGATTTGTAGGTGAGCTAAGAGCTGTAGACAATAACGTTGATGCAAAACAATTAGAAAGTTTAAATTTATTATTATTAGATATTATTTTAAAGATCCAAGATCAGAATAAAAAGAATCAACTTTTCTTAAACAAAGCGATTCATTCTCTTCAGGATTTAAGACAAAGTTTTTCTGGAAAGAAAAGCTACAAGACTTATGGTGCCGATGGTGCAACAAAAGCGACTGTTTCACCCTAAGTAGGAGTATTTTTGGGAGCAGATTTATTTAGTATTGGACGTTCATCCCTGCGAACATCGAAAAGGTCTCTTGAGACTACGTCGCACAATATCGCCAATTCTAATACTGAAGGTTACTCAAGGCAAAGAATTACTCAGGAAACAAATACACCGATTGGAGAGGGAAACTACGTTCTTGGAACTGGTGTTAATGTTCAATCCGTAAAACGTGTTCACGATAGACTTGTAGAAAAAAAGTTAAATCAATCTCTAAGCCAGCATAAATTTAATGAAGAAAGAGGCTTCCAGCTTGGACGAGTTGAAGAAGTTTTTAATGAGATTAACTCAGACGGATTGAATAAAGTTCTAAACCGTTTTTTCAACTCTTTTAGAGAGCTTTCTAATCAACCGGAAAATGAAGTGGTCAGATCCATGGTTAGAGACAATGCGAAGCTTGTCGTTGCTGACTTTAAACGAATTAGTGACTCTATCACCATGGTTAAAGAGGGTGTTGATAATAAACTTACTGCAACTGTGACTGAAATAAATTCTATGACTGGATCAATTGCTAAACTTAATAAAGAAATTATTCGATTAGAAAACATTGGTGGTGAAGCTGGAGATCTAAGAGATCAAAGAGATCAACTAGTAAGAGACCTTTCAGAGTATTTTAAACTTCATACGTATGAAGATGGTAAAGGCCAGTACGTTGTAAACGTTGTTGGTGTAGGTTCAATTGTTGCAGGTGGAACAACAAATGAATTAAAAGCATCTGCTTCTGCTGGAAGTAATGCAAAAAATGAAGGTCGAGTAGAAATCTATTTTGCTAATAAGAAAAATCAACCTGTTACACATAAGATTCAAGGCGGAACTATTCAAGCAATGGTTCAAACTAGAAATGATGATATTCAAGATTTAAGAAAGAACCTCGACTCTATTGCCCATGGTCTTGTACATACGACCAACGCAATTCATAGACGTGGATATAAAAACCAAAAGCTTCCTACGGATCAACAAGGAAATGTAATTCTTCCAAGAGATCAAAAAGTAACAAATATTAACTTTTTCAAAGAGCCTATGGACGTAAAGAATGCATCTAACAGGCTAGAGCTCAGTGATGAAGTCAAAGAAGATGTAAATAATATTGCTACAGGATTAGCTCCTAACTCCCCTGGGGACAACAGAATCGCTATTGCAATTTCAAAGCTCCAGCACGAGAAGGTTCTTGGCGGTGGAACAACGACTTTTGAAGAAGGCTACCAAAAGTCTGTAGGTAAGATTGGTTTATCTACAGCAAAATCTAAAATTGATTTTGAACAGTCAGGTGGAATTTTAGCTCAAGCAAAATCTATAAAAGAAAGAATTTCAGGTGTCTCTATTGATGAGGAGACGGCAAATATGGTGAAGTATCAGCATGCGTACGATGCTTCTGCTAGAATGATTAAAACTGCTGATGAAATGTTTGATTCAGTAATTGGAATGATGAGGTAATAACTAGATGGGTAGAGTTTCAGAAGCCAGCTCATTTTATGCAATCAATAACTCTGTTAGTAAGACAAAGCAGAAGTTAGAAGACTTGCAATTAAAAGGTTCGAACTTGAAAAGAGTTCAAAAGCCTTCTGACGATCCCATAGGGAACGTAGAGCTTCTTAGTATCCGCTCTCAAGAGGTTGATGCTAAACAGTATCTGCGAAATGTTAGTTATGCTAAAGCTCAATTAACTTTTACAGAGAATGCTGTAGAAGAGCTTACAAATATTTTAGTAAAAGCAAAAGAGATTGCAATTGGTCAATCATCTAACCTTTTCGGTGAGGATGTTAGGCGAAGTGTTGCTAAGGAAGTTCAGCAATTAAACAAACAAGCTGTAAGCATTTCCAACAGAAGACTTGGAAATAAATATATTTTTGGTGGATTTAAAAATCTAGACAAGCCATTTAACTCTGATGGTTCATATAACGGTGATAATAATCAAACCAAACTAGAAGTTGCAAAAGACTTTTTTGTACCAGTAAATTATAGTGGTAAGGAAATATTCTTTGATAAGGTGTCAACAAACCTTGATGAAACAGGGCCACTTGATAACACCGAGCTATATAAAAAACCTGCAATTAGGACTGATGAGACAGTCATCCCTTTTGAAGAAAAAGAACCAATTATTCAAAGAGACCTAGCTTCATTGCCTGGACATGTTCCAAAGAACAAAGAGCCAATAAACAAATCTGTCTTCCAAGACCTGGATACTTTAAATAATGCACTACTAACGAATAACCATGAAATCATTCAAGATTTATTGCCTAGAATTGATGAGGGTATAAATAGGCTAATAGAAGTTAGAACAAAAATCGGATCTACAATAAATTCAATAGACAACGCAGAGCAAAGCATCGAAAAAACAAAACTTCTCAACTCAGAATATAGGACAAAAATTGAAGATGCTGATGTAGCAGAGCTTTTCACAGACCTTACTCGTCAACAAAATGTTCTGAACGCAACTTACAAATCAAGTGCGCAACTTATGAACGCCAGCCTTATGGATTTCATAAGGTAAATCTTAATTTATTCTAAATATTATTGTTATATTTTCTAGTAAAACTCCTCGTTTTATAGTGCTATTAATTAAATAAAACCGATTTATCGTACAAGATGTTGTATTTACGAGAGAGTTACTCGGTCATATAATAAATACACGTAAAACTCTCCTAAAAAAGTTTTTCTTGCATTTTCTTACTATCAATACTATATGATGTGACCAGCTAGAAACTAAAGTTACCCAAATGGGTACATAAGAGGATACACACATGCTCGTTCTAACAAGGAAGCTTGGAGAAAGCATTGCAATTGATGACAATATAAAAATCGTGGTTGTTCAAATCAAAGGGAAACAAGTACGTCTTGGGATCAAAGCTCCAAAAGAGACCAAAATACACAGGGAAGAGGTATATCAGGCCATTCAGGACCAAAACACCGAAGCCTCACAATCAACACCAGCGGACCTTGCGAGACTGAGCGACGCGTTAACAAAGAAATAAATTCCTTCTTGCGAATCTATATAATTGACTGTTACCATCTTGAAAGGTAGTAATTATACTGCAACACTTATTTTTCGGAGGATAATGTGAAGGTCAACACAACTAGATTTGGAGAACTTCAAGTAAATAAAGAGGATGTTATTAACTTCCCGGAAGGATTACTGGGCTTTGAGACTTTGAAGAAATTCTTTGTTGTTGATCCAGGTGATAGTACTCTTATTCTTTGGTTACAATCAATTGAAGATGAGAAGATTGCATTCCCTATTATTGAACCAAAAATCTTTAAGCCAGATTACGTGGCTAAATTATTACCATCAGATATGAATAGCGTAGAGTTAGAAACTTTAACTCAAGCTAAGATCTATAGTATCTTAACTATTCCAGCAGACATCACTGAAATGAGTGCTAACTTAAAAGCACCTGTAGTAATTAATAATGAAAAGAAAATTGCTAAGCAAATTGTTCTTCAAGACAGCAAGTTATCTGTAAGATATGAAATGTATAAAGAGCTTAAGAGCTTTATCGTTGCATACGCTTCAGATGATTCAAAAAGAACCAATGTTCAAGCAACACCTACTGCTGTTTCTGCTGAAACAAAGGCAGAAGTAACTCCGACAAAGACCGCAGAAAGAACAAATACTAAAGAAGCTTAAAAAAATAAATAAAAGTAAAAAGCCCACTTTTAAAGTGGGCTTTTTTTATATCTATAATTTTAATTGATACCCTATTAAACTGTTAAATTCGTCTCTGTAGCGCTGTGAGATAAACCTAGATACATCTGAAGCTCATCATTGGCCGGGTCTTTAGAAAGGGCATTCTGCCACTCTGTCTGCGCCTCTAAAATATTACCGCTACCATAATGTAAAAGACCTAGAGCAACTCTAGCAGGAATATAAGCCGGCTGCTCCGTTTTAAGTCTTCTTAACTCTTCAAATGCTTTTGAGATATAACCCTTTTTAGAGTAAACCTTAGCCACCTTAATACGAATCTCAAGGTTTTCAAGATCTAGAGCAGCTGCTTTATTATACTCAAACAATGCTTCCTCATATCTATTGTATGAAAAGTACATTTCCGCAATCTCGTAGTGCTTAGCAGAAAACTTCTTATTAATATGAGGATCATCGATCCCCTTGCTTTCTTTTTTAACGTGATTATTAGCTTTTTCAAAAACCTCTTTTGCTTGCTCATACTTACCAATATCGTTCAATATAACTGATAAACTTATAGATGCGTCAGTGTGGTTTTCATCAATTTCTAAAACTTTGTTAAATGCTTTTATAGCTTTACCAAGCTGGCCCTTGATATGAAAAATATTTCCCATGATAAAGTAAGCATCTGCATTTTTAGGATTCAACTCAATAACTTCCTCAAGAGAGTGAAGTGATTTTTTGAATTGATTCTTTTGAAAGAGTTCTTTACCTTTATTAAACAATTGAGATTCTCTTGAAACTTCCACTAATTCTCCGAAATAAAATTTATTGTGTGACGCTTTTCTTACATTTGCTTTTGGTTTTCTTAGTAATTTTTTTACCTTCTTTACCAAGAAAATCATAATACTTATCTGCATAAAGGATACATTTTTCATAGTCTTTCATAAAAAAGGAACTCTCGACAACCCTTTGCATAGATATTTTACGTAATTTCTTGTGTTGAAAATTTTTCAATATATCTAGATATCTCCATCTAGCTGCCTCGAAAACTTCTGTTCGATAGTAAAAGTCAGCAATGTTTTTTTCTTTTTCACGAATCATATTTTCGCATTCAGAGATTTTTTTATTAGCGTCTTTAACATATTTAGACGTTGGATACTTCATAAGTAATTCATTGTAATATTTTATTGCCTCTACAGCTCCCTGTAGATCTCGATCAGACGTATCTGGTTTTTGCTTATAGTAAGACTCTGCAATCCTGTAAACAACATACGGGATTTCCTTATGTCTTGGATGAAAGTCTCTAAACAATAAATATGCTGCAGCTGAGTCAACAAAGTTCTCTTGCTTGTACAAGATATCTGCTTGAAGAAGTTCTGCAGGTGTTGCGTAAAAACTATATGGATACTGGTTCTTTAAGTTATTTAACTTTTCAGTTGCAAGGATATAGCGTCCATCATCCATTAGGATCTTAGCTTCCTTAAAAAGGATCTCAGCTTCAGTTTTCCCTTCTGGTTTTTCTGTTGCACATGAAATAAATAACATTAAAACTAATGTAGATAATAATCGTGATAAATTCATAATTAAATTTACCCCAATAGTGATAAGACCGTCAAAGCTTAGGAGCTATAAGAGTCAGAATATAATTCCCGATAAAGCTCGATAAATAGAAGCTTAAAGAATGCTGCCATAGGTATAGATATAATCATACCTACAATCCCCGCAAATTGTGACCCCAAAATGACGCTAAGAACAACAACCATTGGGTGCAAATTAACAATTTTTGAAACTAATATTGGAAACACAAGGGCAAGATCGATTACATTTGCTATTACATAAAGAAGCACCATAGCACCCATAGTTGTATTCGGGTTTTGATCTACAAGCCCAATTATGACTGCTGGTAAAAATCCTACTATCGGCCCGATATAGGGAAGTATATTTGTAATGGCCGCAACAACACCCAGCAAGAAAGCAAATGGATACCCAATAATGAGAAGTCCAGTCGTTATGACAGTTCCGACAATAGCTGCTTCAATAAACTTTGCAAAAATATAATCACCAAACTTTGTATTAAATTGATGAAAAAGATAATAGGTTCGTTCTACAATATTATTTGGAACTAGTTTCAGGAACCGAAACCTAACTTTTCGTCCATCCCGGAGAATAAAAAACAAGAACAGAGGAATTATAAAGCCCCACTCAAGCAGTGAGGTTACAATTGCAGGAAGATAGATGAATACAGACTTAGTACTCATTTGACCAAACTCAACAAGTTTGTCGACTGGGTTTGTTGTTATTTCATAATTAAAGCGATCATAAACTTCTTTTTCAAACGAAGAGTACTTCTCTCTTAAATACCTTTCTAATTTTGGAAGATAATACTCAATCTTATGGGCTTCATCAGAGATTGTTTTTATACCTTGAACTACAGGATAGAAAAACATAAAGCCTACAACCATTGCCATTAAAACAGATAATGTTTTTTTTCTCAGACTTACTGAGTATAAAGATCGTCTTAGGGGTTGAATCATTAAAGATAATATATAAGCAATACCAAATGGAATCATGATTCTTGATAGGTTAAAAAAAACGCCAAATATCAACAGAACGATACTTGCGAAAAATATTAATCTATATGTATTACCCTTATACTTCTTCTTTATTTGCATTTTCTTCCAGTTTTTTTATTTTTTCTTTTGATAATTTTAACTCAAGTGCAATTGCATTAAGCCTCTTAGAAACAATTGTTGATAACCCTTGGAGCAGCTTTGCGCCAACAACTGGGCTTCTTTCAATTAGCTCTTCTAAATCAGGCTTGTAAATGGTGAGCAATGTTGCGTTCTTTGCTGTAATAGCTGTCGCATTTCTTCGGTTTTGTTGTTCCAGTAAAGATAATTCACCAAAGTAATCAAACTTAGAAAGTTGTGTTATCAAGTTCAACTCATCATCCGCTGAAATTGATGAGTGCTTAGTAAAGATATCTATTGTTCCATCTAGAATTAAATAGAACCCAAAACCTCCATCACCTTCTTTAAAGACAATCTCTTGTGGTGCATAATTTCTTAAATGCAAAAACTTAGAGAATGTATAAAGTTCAAAGTCAGAAAAATGGTCAAAACAAGAAATTTTTCGTAAGAATTTATTTATACTTGTACTTTTTGAACCTGCTAGCGGACTTGCTTGCCAAAAATATTTAATGACAGGAATATTAATTCTATCGTCATTAAACTTTTCGTCATCTTTATTCGACTTAATGGATTCTTCTGTTGTCATAGATCCTCAACTTTATCAGTATTAAACCAGCCCTGATGGCTACTCGGTGTTAAGATATACCTCCATCCATTATGTGTCTTTCCAGTTAAAAGCTTCATCCCCTTCGGAATAAGTTGAACTTGTTCAAACATTGCAGAAGGACCTCTATAAACGACTTGATCCTCCAAAACAATTATGGATTTATAATTTTTCACATGGAGTTGGTAAAAGGCCATTGGAGTAAAAGCAATTACTAGTAATATAACTCTTATGTATTTATCAATTTTCTTATAGAAGAAGGCAAGCAAGACTAAAAATAAAAGACTAACAGTGTAATAAGCATCGACTGGAGTGCTCACAGAGAACTGATTAAAACTATCATTAAAACTTTGTGACTCCTCAAGGCGATTAACTTCTAACTTTACAGAAACTTCTTCTAGAGCATCATTTAGTTCATTGGAAAGGAATCCATTTTGTTTAGCTTTTTCAAACCAAACTCTTGAGTTTACAAGATCATTGTTTTTGAAATAAGCAATTCCAAGGTTATACTCATATACCCCGGGCTCAAACATGTTGCTGTTGGACTTTAAGATCTCAATTGCAGACTTATAGTCTTTCTTATCAAAGAAAAGCTTCATATCAGTAAGAATTTGTGAATTCTTGTTATTTTCCATAAAATTTATTATCAACCTGTGATAGATAGAAATCAAGCAAACACTTTAGAAGAACAGTGCGTTAAATGAAAAATATAATTGAAGATAAAATCTTTTCAAAAAATTTACTTGAGTTAAGTAGTCTCAAAGTTAGCAAGATTGTAAATGACTCCTACTGTGCAAAGATCATCAGGGCTCATGCTGGGCTTG
>CAXGOD010000020.1:0-12303 GCA_964011245.1 uncultured Bacteriovoracaceae bacterium
TACTTCTCTACCAGTCCATCATAATAAGTAATGATATCTTGAGTTGAAAGTTCTTTCCCTTCAATTGTATAAACACCTTTTTCTTTGTTATAAAACTCTGAGGCTGCGCAATCAAGAGCAAAAGAAATTTCTTCGCCTGCTTTATATCCGGCCATATTGATTGCTTCTACGATACAATCCATAGCTTCTTCATGAGATTTTAAACTTGGAGCGAATCCACCTTCATCACCTACATTTGTACTATAACCTTTACCGTCTAAAACTTTTTTAAGGTTATGGAAAATTTCTACACCTGCTCTTAAGTTCTCTGAAAAAGGTTTTCCTTTTAAATGAGGAACAATCATAAACTCTTGAATGTCTAGATTGTTTGAAGCATGCTCACCACCATTAATAATATTCATTAAAGGAGATGGAAGTCTCATATAGCCAGCTGCGTTTGGTGACTCTAAGTTTTTATATAAATATTGATATAAAGGAAGACCTGCTTCAATTGCTCCAGCACGACAAGCTGTCATACTTACAGCAAGCATAGCATTTGCTCCTAAATTATTCTTAAAGTCTGTCCCATCGATTTCAAGCATTTTATTGTCTATTGCACGCAGATCACTTACTTCCATACCAATAACTTTTGGAGCTATTTTTTCATTAACATTAGAGATAGCTTTTCTTACTGACTTACCTAAGAAGTATGATTTATCACCATCTCTTAATTCTAAAGCTTCCCTACTTCCAGTAGATGCACCAGAAGGAACAGACGCGCGACCCATTGCACCAGTCTCTGTAAATAAGTCTACCTCAACAGTTGGATTACCTCTTGAATCTAGTACTTGTCTTGCTTTAATCGAAGTGATCTTTGACATTATTTTCTCCTAATATAATCAAGTTTTGCGCTCATTTTATAACATCTCAAAGCTTTGTAAAGTTCATTTAGCGTGCGAGGTGCGTTAGTTCTTTTTCTACTTCATATAAGAAGATAAGCGTCTTATAATATTTTAATATTAACTTTAAAACTTGGGACAGCTTATGAATAAGTGGAGATTTACTTTTATCGTTTTAATTGTAGGTATTTTTTATGCGTACAAGGAGATGAAGAAAACCTACCGTAGTATCCCTGCAGGAAAGAAATATCAAAGTAAAGAGGCAACATTAAATGACTCCTCAAATCAAGATTCAATTCTAAAAGAAAAGTCTGCAAATCAAAAACCAGAAGTGTTTTATTATATTACAATCGATAGATTTTTTGATGGTAATAAAAATAATCAAAAAAATGTAGACCCCTACAACTCTCAAGCATTTCACGGAGGAGACCTTGAAGGGATTGAAGAAAAGTTAGATTATATTAAAGATCTTGGTGTTAGCTCAATCATCTTGAGTAATCCGATGTTGCAATATAAAACACCCCATTTTTATAATAATAAACAGACGGGGGAAGAATACGAGCGTTACCCTTTTAGAGGAAACAAAGCGACTTCACTTTCAGAAATTGACTCTAACTTCGGAACGATGTCTGATTTAAAAAGCTTAACAAGTAAAGCCCATGATCTTGGTCTTAAAATATATGTATCTCTTAATCTTTCCTACCTTGATAAAAACACCACTCTACTTCAGCGCGAAGATGCTGATATTCTTTTTAATAAACGTGCTCCTATCTGCAAAACCAGAAGCAGTGAAGACCTTTTAAAGTGTGTTCCACCAAGAAGAATTAGGTTTAACCACGATTCAAAAGAAGCTCAAGAATATATATTCTCGCAGATAGTATCACTACATGAGAAAACAAATATTGATGGGGTCTTAGCTAGAGGAGCGCAACACTATACAGAAAGTTTTATTGGTTTTATTTTCTTTTCTGTAGTTAATAATATTAAGTTCAAAAACTTCAATTTTATTTTTGACGTAACTGTTAGAGGGCAACCTTTTTATAACAAGCTTTTTAATGGTGATAGTTCAGGCTTTATTCAATACAATGACTTCTCTTTAAGCCTTATGAAATATTTATCAAAAGGAAAAGATAGGAAAAAGTTTTTAAAAGAACTTACTAATCATGGTAATTTAAAGCGAAGTAAATACTACGTTTCAGACCTTACAGCTTTTGAACCTAGATCAACTTCAACTATTTACAAAAATAATTTAAAAAAAATATTAAAGCATGTATCAATCTTAGGCTTTACTAATACCAATATTCAAATGACTTATGGAGAAGAGCTTGGTGCTGAGCACGCTAGATTTCCTTACTATTACTTAGACATGCCATGGGAGAAAGTTAAAAAGTTCAAAAAATACAGAGAATCTCTTAGCAGGATTTTTATTTCTAGGACCAAAAATACTGAGTTCCTAAAAGGCCGAATAAAAATCGTTTACGATCAAGAAGGCCTCGTTATCATCGCTAAGACTTTCAATGAAAAGATTGTAGGCTATCTTGCAATCAATGAATCAGATGAGGATAAAACTGTATTTCATGAGTATCAGATGCCTTTAAGAAAATCCATAGGCAAAGACCTAATTACTAACTCTCAATTTGAGGCATTTGATAACGGTGTAACATTTACCTTAGATCCAAACGGTGTTCAGTTTATAATGTTCTAAGCTGCATTCTTTTTACGATCAGCTTTTAAGTGAGGAATTGCCCAGTCAGGTGGTCTGAACTTAGACTTTGGAAATGGTAATTTATTAGAAACAAATTCTTCAAACCATGTTGGAACATATCCACAGGCCACCATTTCACCGATGTACTTACCTGTATCAGGGTCTTTTCCTGTTTGGACCCATCTGAAAATATCTCGTGTAATATAACGACCAAACTCATCAACTCCAAGTACCTCAGAGATATGAGATGTCCTACGTCCACCGTCATGGTAACGACTACATTGAACAATCATTTGAAGAGAAGATGCTACCATTTTCCTAATAGCATCAGGTGGAATTCTTGTTTCCCCCATAAGACATAATGTCTCAAGTCGAGTACATGCATCCAGTGGTGTATTGGCATGAACTGTTCCCATTGAACCTTCATGCCCAGTCCCCATAGCATTTAATAAATCAAGTGCTTCAGGGCCACGTACTTCCCCTACTATAATTCTATCTGGCCTAAGTCTTAGTGCAGACTCAACTAAATCTCGAATACTAACATCTGTAATTCCACGAGTAGGATCTCCCTTACGCGTTTCAAATTGGACAACATGTTCAGCATGGATCTGTAACTCAGCAGCATCTTCTATAATAAGAAGTCTTTGAGTTTTTGGCATTCTTGAACCTAAAATATTAAGCATTGTTGTTTTTCCTGAACCTGTACCGCCTGAAACAAGTGTATTTTTTCCTAGATACATACAACAATCTAAAAATCGAGCTCCATCTTGAGATACAGAACCGAAGTCTATTAAATCTTTTAATCCTAATTTTTCTTCTGAAAACTTTCTGATAGCTACAGTTGTTCCATTTTTTGCCATTGGCGGAATAACAACTGCGATACGTGAACCATCTGGTAGTCTTGCATCAAGTCTTGGATTATCTGCATCAATAACTCTACCAACTGATTGAGCAATAGCTCTCATAGAGGCCATCAAAGCTTCTTCATCTGGAAACTTATTAGGGACTAATGTTACAAGTCCACTTTTTTCAACAAATATTTCATCAGGACCATTTATCATTACTTCCGAAACACTTGAGTCATCAAGCAAATCATTAATCGGTGAAAGTAACTGCCGTATGGCATCCTGAAATACTGAACTCATCTATTTTAATCCTCTACTCGTCATAATCTCTAGGCGTCCAATAATTCGGCTTAGACTCATCACTGGCTATTTTTCTTTGTTGCTCTTCTATATCACTGGCCTTTTCAATAACCGTGATAAAACCTTTGTGCTTACTAGAAGGACAAAAAAACTTATATTTACCTTCTTGCTTAAAAGTAACTTCGCCCTCACTTACTTCTCCCATCTTTGCAGATAAGAAAACTTTGTGATCCTGAAGTACAAAGCATTCAGATTGCTTTTTAGTTGATGTAACAAAAAACCTAACTTTTTCACCAACATAGGCCATCATTCTATTAGGGTAATAACCCTCATTAGTTAAAATGACTGAGAACTCACGTAATGGCTGCTTAAAATGTTTTATCTTTGCTTTGCCATCAGGATAAGCACCTACAGTACCTATCGGCATAACAAATACAAAAAATAAGAATACGGATAACTTCTTCACTATATAACTCCTAGGTTTACCCTAGTAGTCTTATCGGAAAAGAATTAGAGTACTTTAGTAATTGAGTTCAGAATAAATGATTCTGGATACTTATAATCTCAAAAGCAGGTTCTTCATATGGATGTGAGTTCTTCAAACAGCTAACGGCATCTTTAATATTTATTGAGGTACAGAGGATCTCAATTTTAAGTTCAGGTACCTTCTCCAGCTTGTCTTGAGTGCCAATAGCCGGGCTAGATCCAAAAAGAGGTTTAAACTGTCCCATTCCCTCAGTCTCCCAAGAACAATGGGAGTAATGGCCAATTGAGCCAGCTCCTGTTTTAAAAATAGATGTTTTAACGCGCTCAGCATCAGCGGTAGGAACATAAAAAATTAACTTATAAAGTTGATCATTGCTCATAATATAGGGCCTTTCAAACAATTACTTACAAACTATGAAAAGTTTAGACAACCTCAAAGAAATTAGCAAAAATTATTTAGTTCATAATGATTAGAACAAGCACAAAAATGGTCACGGAGGATTCATGCTTAAAAATTTAATATTATCTACATCTGTATTGGCCCTTTTAACAGGAAATGTTTTTGCATGTACTGTTGACGGGAGCGAAGGAATACTTCCAGAGAACGATATGTGGATTTCTGCAGATGCAAAAAGCGCAGCTAACTCAAATCTTGATGAAGCTAAGTTTAATGAAGTAATTGACAGCGTAGTTGATGTATACGCACCAATCATTAGATCATTAGGTGGAAAACTTAATGTTGAAAGAAATTGGTCTGACGGTACAGTTAACGCTTACGCTCACAGAAAAAATGGTATGTGGAACGTTGCTATGTTTGGTGGACTTGCTAGACATAATACAATCACTCCAGATGGATTTGCACTAGTTGTATGTCACGAAGTTGGTCACCATATTGGTGGAGCTCCTAAGAAAGCTAGCTGGTTTTCAACTTGGGCTTCTAACGAAGGACAGTCTGACTATTTCGCTACTTCTAAATGTTTAAGAAAAGTTTTCAGAAATGATAACAACAAAGCTATCGTAGCAGCTCTTAATGTTCCTCAAACTGTAATCGCTACATGTGCTAAACAGTTTAACAACGCTGACGATCAAGCGATCTGTCAAAGAGGTGCAATGGCTGGAATGAGTACAGCAAAGTTATTCCAAGCCTTAAGAAAGCAACCGGATGCTCCTAAGTTTGATACTCCTGATGCAGCTGTTGTTTCTAAAACAGATGATAATCACCCACAAACTCAATGTCGTTTAGATACATACTTTGCTGGTGCAATTTGTGATATCGATGACAACACTGATGTTGATCAAAGAGATGAAGAAGCTGGTGTTTGTTACAGAGCTAACGGTGACTCAACTGGTGTTAGACCACTATGTTGGTTTGCTCCAAAGAAATAATTTAAGTTTTTAATAATAAAAACAATAACAAACTTTAAAAAGAACTAAGTAACCCCCGCAATAGTCGGGGGTTTTTTTATTCCCTAATACAACGGTCAAATTCAGGTTCAAATTTAATGAGCACACCTCTTAGGCGTTCTTGATATTCACTATAAAAGGCACTTCTTCGCTTGATATAAGAAGAAATTTGACCTAATTCGAATCTCGATTGAGTTATTAAGACGGTATCTTGAAAATCAATATTCTCATGTCTTCTAAAGTCATCCAGAATAGACTGAAAATCTGAAAAGTCCGTGCCACCACATTTGTTTAAAAACTGTTTCATAATTTCAAGATTTCCATAGAAGTCAGGGTAATTATAAACGATTGCTGATTCAAGTTGATTTTTTAAAAAATGAAAGTAGCCTTTTTTGTGTTTTTGAAACTCATCATCATTTTTAAAAAGCTGATCATAAAACTTCAGAATAAAATAAATAGGCTTTTTGAGGTTATTTTCTTTAGCGATTTCTAGACTCAACCTATCTTGTTCAACGATTTTTTGTAACAAATCAATAGAGTCCCTTCTCATACCACAATTTTTTAGTAAATTTTCTTTAACAATATTAAAGTCTGTTACTTTTATATCATTGTATTCATTAATCCTTTCAGCCCCTAGCATAAGTCCATCACGACATTTTGAAATCTTAAGTTTATCCTTCTCAAGAACTTTTAAGAACTCCCCATAAGAAAAAGGAATTCCTTTGTCTGATTTTTTTGAAAGCAATTTGGATTTTTTTGTATTTGGTTTCTTCTGTGAGTTTTTATTTTTCTTAAGATTTAGATTTGTTGTAATAACTTTTTCTTTTTCTTCATTTAAATAGGACTTAATTAAAAAAAATGCCCCTGCAGTAGCGCCGACTAAAAAGACTATAGTTAAATTTCTCTTTTTACGCTTATCTAAGTGAGCATCCATATTTAACCTCTGTTACAAATGCAGAGGCTTCCGCCATAGGATTTTTAAAGGTAACTATTTTTTTATCATCATCTATTTTATAGTCAAATAGTGGATAGCCCTTCTTCACAGACTCTAAGCAGTAGTCTTTACCCTTATGTAAAAGAAAGTAACAAGAGCAAAACTCTTTTGCTCGCATAGTGGACATAAGCATTGGTACTTCTTTGATATGTGTTTTTGAAAAAATAATTTGATGTGCAGCGCCTGCTAGAACAAAAAACAATGCAAAGCCCATAAAGAATTTATTTTTTAAAAAGTTATTTTTCATAGGCCTCTAGGATTAATCGTGCAAATTCATTTTTATCTAATGCTTTCTCATCATCATTAGCTACTCGTGCGGCTACGATCTTTTGAGTTGGAAAAATAAATACCATTTGCCCACCGTGTCCTAAAAGCATTACCAGGTCTGACGGAGCATCTTTAAATGGTTTTTTCCCGTCTGCACAAGCATGGTTCATCCAAAACTGAGCACCATAGGTCATATAATGATCTTTTAAACATCTTTCATTCTTTTTCATAGGATCATTTAAATCCAATGCGTAAGATAAGTATTCTTTGGGTACTACCTGTTTTCCTTTATACATTCCTTTATCAATAATCAGCTTCCCAAGTTTTAAAAGGTCTCCGGTAGTTAAGTATGCATAAGATGACCCAAGGAAAACTCCTTTAGCATCAACTTCAAAAGTTGCATTCATCTCCATTGGGTTAAAGAAAAACTCCCAAGGGTATGTTTGTTTTAGCTCTTTTGGTAGGGCACGTTGAATCGCTCCCATAACAATATTTGTATCACCACTAGAGTATAAGAATCGTGTACCAGGCTTATGTTTCACAGGAACTTTTAATACGTAATCTGTTACAGACTCTTTTGAAGCAAAATAAAGCATCCTTACAACATCAGAACTAAACGGCGCTTCTTCATAATATTCATTCCAATTAAGACCACTGGCCATTCCAAGGAAATCTTTCAGTTTTATATCTTTAATTTTTTTAGCATGTTTTTTTGGAAGCTTATCAATTTCTTCCTTGTAGTACTTGTAGATTGTATCTTCTTTATTTATATAGCCTTTGGCCTCTACAATACCAAAAATGAGAGAAGATATACTTTTTGTCATTGACCACAGTAGGTGTCTGGTATTAGAGCTACCATGAACAAACTTTTCGTATAAGACCTGACCATTCTTTGAAACAACGATAGCTTCAGTTCTAACCCCTTTAGCAGGTTTTTTGAACAGGAAATCGTTTAAGGGAGTTTGGCCCCAAGATTGAAACGAGAAAAATAGAGAAAATATTATTAGTGATTGTTTCATAAAAAAAAGTCCGGAGGGTTAGCTCCGGACTCTATATTTCAAAAAAGTTTAATTACTTCTTTTTACCTTTTGCTGGTGCTGTCTTAGCTCCAGGCTTCATGATTTGGAAAAGCTCTACTTCAAATACTAAAGTCGCTCCACCTGGAATTTTTGGAGGTGCACCAGTGTCCCCATAACCTAGCTCTGGAGGGATAACTAATCTTACTTTACCACCCTCACCAATTAATTGAAGACCTTCAGTCCAACCTTTAATTACTCTATTAAGTGGGAAAGAAATTTTCTTACCTCTATCAACAGATGAATCAAAAACTTCACCACTTGTTAATGTACCATGGTAATGAACTTCAACTGTATCAGTTGCTTTAGGCTTAGTCCCTTTACCTTCTTTAAGAACTTCATAAATTAGACCACTAGCTGTTTTTTTAGCATTTTTGTTGTTCTTTAAGTAATCGTCTAAATACTTCTTACCACCAGACTTTTGCTTTTCAGCAATCTTCTGCATTCTTTCTTTAAACATTGTTTGAATTTTTGGTTGATAGATTTGCATCTCAACTTCAGACTTCTTACCTTTCGCTGAAGATACTAAACCTTTATATAGAGATGATAATTCTTTGTCAGATAAACCTAATCTTTGAAGGTTTGAACCTAGCATAAATCCCATAGCATAAAATGTTTTATCATCTTCTGTTTTCAGTTTTGCTTTTACAGGATCTGCACCCTGATTACATGAAAGTAGTAATACTCCCATTAACATCATTACAATTGCTTTTTTCATAATTTAATCTTCCTTTCTTAAATTAAAATGCATATGTATAAAGATAAACCTTTTTGACCACGTTTGCCAATAGAACTAGCTATATTTTTTAATTAATTGTTTACGAACTAGTAAGGTCAATAATGCCATAGAGCCCAATACAGAACTTACCATTCCCACTGGCAACTCTGTTCCGTAGATATCAAAGTTATAACAAGCAATATCAAAAGCCGAGAAAACCAGTCCAGTAACAATGCCCCCATAAAGCAACTCATTGCGCATATTGTATTTGAAAAACGGAATAAGTCTTAAAAGATGAGGAAATATAAGACCTAGAAAAGAAAAAACACCAAAAAATGAAATAACCAATCCTGTTAAAAACAATGAAACAAAAATAGACTGTGCTTGAACTCTTTTAACCTTTACTCCCAACCCAAGTGCAAATTCATGACCTATACTTAAAACTCTAAGATTTGGAGCTATTTTTAGTAAAAAAAATTGGAGGAGAATAAAAACAATAAAAAATAACCAAAGATAAGATACAGAGTGATACTTTAAGTTTCCAAACCATATACCTGTTGGGAATTCCATATTTAATGCCATAAATAAAAATTGAATCACTGAGAATACAGCCCCCACAAATAAATTAAAGCCTAAACCAATAAGAATAAGAGTTTGTATATTTTGATCTACGAATAACTGTGTTTTTTGTTTAAGATTCTGTTTAAATATATAAATGATTCCAAAGAGACTTAAAAAAATAAGAAAAGACCAAACCTCAATTCCAAAAATATAAGGCAAAGCGGAAACAAAAAATTGAGCGATTATGATACAGACAACTGCTAAACCATCAAAACCTAAGGTTGAGGGGCTTGCAAGATTATTTTGAGTTACAATCTGAGATAAGCTCCCTGATATTGTTAAGAAGTATCCTACAAGAAATGCTAAAAGAACTCTAACTAACTCTATTTCCATATACCTACATTACTTAATAGTAATGCCCCCTTCATCTTTACTCATTTCAAAGAAGTGAGGTTTAACTTCTAAAATCTTCTCTTTACGATGTTCAATGATAAGTACTTTTTTACTACTTAAGCTCTGTAGCTTTTCTAGAACAAGAGAAATATTCTTATCGTCCAAATATTGCAGAGGCTCATCTAAAAAGTAACAATCAACACCTTGAGATAATAAAAGCACGAACTTTATAATTTGATTTTCTCCACCAGAGTAGGACTCTACTTTATTACCCAGTAGTCTTTCAAACTGAAACTCTTTAATCAATTCTTTTGATTTTTGTCCATTAAACCAGGGGATATCAGAGTCTAAGATTTGAATGAGATCCTCCCCCCTTAGCTCACTTAAAGGTAGTAGTGGAAATTGATCCATAAAAGCACAACTCAATCCTGGTAAAATTTCCGTTCTATGATTTTTTATATAATGAAAGAATGTTGATTTTCCTATTCCATTAGCACCAGTAAGAACACTAATTCCTTCATTTAGAACTAAGTCACAGGATACATTCACATCATGAACTTGAAATATATTCTTAGATTTTAATTTCAAAACTTTTCCATTAGTTGCTCAAGAAAATATAGTTGTCTTATCCCTGGAATAAGTACACCTCTAAAATAAAAATTATAATTTAAATTATCTATCTTTTTAATAATAAGTTCATCTGAATCTGAATTTACGAGCCCTACTCTTAGATAATCCTTATACTTGTTTTTTAAAAGCTTTGATGACCATGCAACATAGGCCAAGGGGCTATCATAAGTCTGAATTTTACCACCATGATTTAAATATTTAACAAAACTATCCTGGGCCATAAGTGTGGAAGGTAGTTTTTTAGAACTTTTAATCTCTTCAATAAAAAACAAGAGCTTTTTATTCTTTAGTTTCTTAGCATGGATTTTTTCTTGAAGGTTATCCACCCTTTCAATCCAAGCAAGCTTCTTCTCGATACAATTTTCTAAGTAATCACCAAGTATTGAGATAATTGGCATTTGCCCCTCTAGAGTATGGCTGCCACGAGTGTTTATCTCAATTGCTTTGATAGATTGAATTTTTTCTAAGTTTTTCTTTAATTCCTTACTTGTGTCATAAAAGACAACTGCATTTGGATTTTTTTTAAAGGCCTTAGATGAAAGAAAGATTCCTCCACCTAGTCTTTTCCCTGAATATTTTTTTACAGGGTGAAAAACAGAAATTCCTTTTAGGTTTTTATCATTTAGTAATCCAAGATCTTCTATAAGCATTGTCATAGGTCCTGATAAAGAATAGGTAGGCTTTTTTAAAGAGCATGGATAAGCATTTAATGAAATGAGTATTATAAGAAGACTAAAAACCTTCATTATCTAAGGCTTTATTTGCAAGTTGATCACAGTGTTCATTTTGGGGATGACCAGCATGACCCTTTACCCATTCATATTTTATTTTTGGTACCTCAGAAGAGATAGAATCTAATTCTTTCCAATAACCTAGATTCTCAGGGGCCTTATTATCTGCCTTTTTCCAACCACGCTTTTTCCAACCATGAATCCACTTTGTAATACCATCTACAACATATTTCGAATCTGTCACAACTGTAATATTGGAACTTTTAATTTCTGTATTTCTATCAGCTAATAAGTCTTTTAATTGTTTTAGGCCTGTAATAACACCCTGAAGTTCCATTTGGTTATTTGTGGTCATCTCACGGGTTTCTGCATGTTCAAACAAAATGTTCGCATTAGAGTCTTGGGCCATACATCCAAAAGCACCAGGGCCTGGATTTCCTCTACAAGCTCCATCAGAATAAATAACAAAAGCGTTATCTAGTCCTAGCATATGCATTGGAATAGGAAACTCAGTTGTCCCCTTCTTTTCTTCAGGCAATTCTAGGATTGCGCCTTTAATTCCTTCAAAGGCACTATCCAAAGAACTATTATTTAATGTTTTTTTCAATGACGCTAGTTGTCTAAGTAATTTATCTCTCATAAGTACCTACAAAATTACTAAATGAATTAAGATCTGGCAAAAGCTGAAAATAGACATGCGCAGTGCAGGATAAAAAGCGTTTTTTACTTTTCAATTTCAATTCACTTATATAAGTTTGTTCTTTAAATCATTCATTTAAATGGAGAAACTTTGAAATTAAATTATTCAATAAAAGTTTATAAACAATACTTTAATTTTGCTTCATCACACTTTTTAGTTTTTGATGATGGAACAAGAGAGCCTCTTCATGGCCATAATTACAGAGTATTAATTAAAGGTGAAGCTCCTGAGCTGAAAGGTGATATGGTTTTTGATTTTTTAGATATCAAACCAATCGTTAGAGAAGTTTGTGACAGTCTAGATCACAGATTATTAATTCCAAAATTTAATGAACATTTAAAAATACATGAAACTGATAAAAACTATGTCATCACAACTCCTGATGAGTCGGAGTTTAGTTTTCCTAAATCAGATGTGTTACTACTGCCTATTTCAAATACTAGTGCAGAGAGACTTGCCATCTATATTAGTGAGAAAGTTACAGAGTTAACAAAGGAAAGATTCAATTTCTCATTCAAAGCACTTGAAGTAGAAGTTGAAGAAACTCCCGGCCAATCAGCGGTATATATTCACAAGGAATAAATTATGATCTTTCTTGAACTGGAAGCTGGAAAG